>PLYG01000387.1 GCA_003153335.1 Betaproteobacteria bacterium
ATCAAGTCGTTTGGGTTCCGTATCTGGTCCGACGACCCGAAAGTGCCCGCCGCGCAGGGCAACGGCGCCGAATTCGCGGTGGTCGGAGAGGCCAAGCTCAAGAAACTGTCGGCCAGGCTCGCAGCTTCCGGCATTACGGTGGAGAAATACATACTGACTTCGTGGACCGTGAAGTGCATCGACAAGCTGAGCGGTGAAGAGATCTACTACAACAACAAGCTGCCGGTTGCCACGGGATCGTGGGCAACCGAAGAACAGGCGCTGGCGGCCATCGGCGGCAAAATCGCCGAGGAGTTCTCGCGCGACTTCTTCGTGCAGCACTTCCATGCCAGCGAACGCAAGGTCACGCTCAAGATCGANNGTGTCACGCGGCGCGCGGGCGGAGCGTCTGCCGTTTATGAACTGCAACTCTCCGGCGCCATGGGAGCGTTAGGCGATCTCGTGGCCGGGGCCGTGCTCAAGCCGCTCAACGCCAAGCTCGGACAGGCGTGCTTCAATCTCGGCGCTTCGGCCGGCGAACAAATCTCGGTTGCGTTCGACAAGGCCTGCGGCGACAAGGCGGTACTCGCGCGCCTCGAGGCCAACCCGCCCGCCTCGCTCTATGCGGCACCGTCCGCGCGGCAAAAGTCCGTGCTCAAGGATCCCAACGCGATCAGGAAGCTGAGCATCTAGCGGCTTTGCTCAAGGCGAAAGCCACGGTCTTGGCCCCGGCTGCGGCGGATGACGTGCCCAGGCTGATCACGCCGCGTCCGCGCAGCAACAGCTGCTCGCGCTTCAGAACGATCTCGGCATCACCGCCCAACTTCACATAAGTGCCGTTGGTGCTTTGGTCCACCAGGAAAAACTCGCGGTGGCGGTATTCGATCTTGCAGTGCACACGGGACGCCATATTGTCTTTGACAGCCAGATCGTTCGTGGCTTCGCGCCCCAGCGACGCCGATGGCCGGGCCGCGCCGAGCTTGAGGATTTGCTCGCCGTAGGTCAAGGTCAGGGTCGGCTCCTGCGTGCTGGCGGGCGACTCGCGCGCAGCAAGCGCCGTGAGATCGTCACTGTCCTGCCAGATCACCTCGAAGATTCGAATCTCGTCCTGCTTGCCCTTGACCAGCATCGCGTCGAGCTCGCGCGTCGACGCTTTCAGCAGCGGCGAGAGCGCGTCCACCGTCGGACCGCTGCTAATGACCTGCCCGCCTTTGGCGAGCCCGGCCATGCGCGCAGCCGTATTTACCGCATCACCGAAGAAATCTCCCTCTTCCTCGATCGCCGGCCCGAAATGAAATCCCACCCGGATCGCGAGCCGTACTTTGTCTATCGGGGCAATGGCCGCGACGCGGTTCTGCATGTCGCACGCGGCCTGCATCGCGACATCGGCGGTTTCGAATACCGCCATCACCTCGTCGCCGATGGTCTTGACGACGCGACCGCGTTGAAACGCGATGGACTTGCGCAACTCGGACAGCACCGATTCGATCGCGGCGAGCGCACGCTGATCGCCGAGCTTTTCATACAGCCTGGTGCTGCCGCTGACGTCGGCAAACAGAATGGCGAAATGCTTTGTCGCGGTGGTCATGGCAAAAGGATTATAGCGTGGCTATCGCCGTCGGAATAGCATTCAAAAAGCGCGCGCACCTCGGGACGCGAGCGCCTGCGCGGCTTCAGTCGATCTTTGCGCCGGAATCCTTCACCACCTTCGCCCACTTCTCGATGTCCTGCTTCAGCAGCGCCGCGAATTCGGCCGGCGAGGTGGCAAGGGGCACGGCTCCCTGGCCGGCGAAGCGGGCGCGCAAGTCGGGGGTCGCGAGCAGATCGTTGATCTCCCGGTTGATCTGGCTGACGATCGCCGCGGGAGTCGCCGCAGGCGCGAGCAGGCCGAACCAGGGATTGACGTCGAAGCCCGGTAGCCCGGACTCCGCCAGCGTCGGCACCTCGGGCATGGTCTCGGAGCGTGCCCGGCTGGTCACCGCGATCGCGCGCAGCTTGCCGCTCTTGATGTGGCCTATCACCGACGGCATGCTGGTAAACGACACCTGCACCTGCCCGCCGATCAGGTCGGCGAGCGCCGGGCCCGCGCCCTTGTAGGGCACGTGCGTCATTTTCACGCCGGCCGCGCTGTCGAACATCTCGCCGAGCAGATGGTTCACCGAGCCGTTTCCGGCAGACGAGTAGGTCAGCTTCCCGTTTGCCGTCCTGGCGCTTGCGATCAGTTCCTGCGTGGTGCTCGCCGCGAGGCTCGGATTCACCACGACGACGAAGGGCACCGCGGCGAGGGTCGCCACCGGCACGAAATCCCTGATCGGGTCCCAGCTCAGGTTGTGGTAAAGGCTCGGGTTGATCGCGTGCGTGCCGATGTAGCCCAGGAGCAGCGTGTGGCCGTCGGCGGGCGCCTTCGCCGCCTCCAGGGTGCCGATGTTGCCTCCGGCGCCGGCGCGGTTTTCGACGATCACCTGCTGCCCCCACTTCTCGCCGAGCTTGGCGGCGATGATGCGCGAGAGCGCGTCCGAGGCTCCCCCCGGCGCCTGCGGCACGATAATGCGCACCTGCTTGGAAGGGTAGCCCTGCGCCGAGGCGCCGGCGGCGCACGCAGCCAACGCCGCGAGCGCGAACCATTTCATCCACTGTTTCATCATTGCCGATCCTCCTTGCGCTTGATAGGGACATCTGCTCCGCCGCCCGCTCCGCGTTCCTCGAGCAGCATGGCGTTATGTTCGCCCAGTAACGGCGGCGGCCCGTACTTGCGTTGCGTGCCGGCGATCCTGATCGGGTTGCCGACCGCGCGGATCGTGCCGGCCGCGCATCCGATCGCCACGACCATTTCGCGTTCGCGCACCAGATCCGAGGCGAGCGCCTGTTCCAGCGATTCGATCGGCGCGACCACGACGCCGAGCGGCGCGAGGCGCGCGCTCCACGATGCTGTCGTGTCGCTCCTGAACAAAGGCTCGAGCGCAGCCAGCACGCTGTCGCGGTTGCGGCGCCGCGCCGCCATGGTCGCGAAGCGCTCGTCCTCGATCCAGTCCGGCCTGCCCGCCTCGTTGCAGAAGCGCCGCCAGAATTC
>PLYG01000516.1 GCA_003153335.1 Betaproteobacteria bacterium
CAATGCGTGCGCATGCAAACAGCATCAGCAGGTGACCAATGTTGTTCCTGGCCATGACGCCTACGCGATCGCCGTGACCAATGCCGCGCGAGACCAGCAACTGCGCGGTAGCAAGATAGTCTCTCTTGAAGTCGTCGTACGACCACGACCGATCCCGGAACACGACGAAGGGGCGCGTATTGCCGGCCAACCGGCTGTCGTAAGTATCGCACAGCGTGTAGTCGTGCTCGCGATACGACTGGAGAACTTCAAGGGGTTTTAGCATGGTAAGGTACTGTAGGAAAATTAGAGGTGTTGCTGGAGCGCTCTACTACTGTTTCGTGACCCGTGCGCTCAATCGGCCTTGAAACCGAACAAGCGCGACGGCGTATCCCACAGCACCTTGCGGCGATCCTTGGCATCGGGAAGCCAGCGGTCCAAACAGCTCAGCGGCGGACCGTAGTCCATCCGCCGATCCATCAACACGAAGGGCCAGTCCGAGCCCCACACGCAGTTGTCGAGCGTAAACGCATCGATGGCGGCGGCGATGAAGGGATCAACGTCCGCGTACGGATACGCCTGAGTCGATGACCGAAATGGGCCGGATAACTTCACCACGGCATTGCCGGAGCGGCCAAACTCGAGCAGCGTCCTGAACCCAGGCTGTGAAACTCCCGCCGCGATGTCGGGCCGCCCGAAGTGATCGACCATGATGCGGACGCCGGACTTGCGCAGCATGGGCGCCGCCTCGGCCAGATTGTCTTTCTCGCAATGAATCTGCAGAAACCAATTCATCTCCTTGATGCGCGCCAGCAGCCTGTCGGCACCCGGATCGGTCAGCTCACGCAAGCCGTTGAACATCGGGTTGATGCGCATGCCGACCACACCGGCATCCGCGAGCGACGCCAGCTCGCGATCAGTGACACCGGGCTTGACCAGCGCAATGCCCTTGAAGTGACCGTCCGAATGCTTTATCGCATCGAGAATGCAACCGTTGTCGAAGCCATACGGCATTGCGCCTACCAGGAGTCCGTGACTGAACCCGTGCGCATCTAAAACGTCCCGAAACTCGGACGGGGTACCCTGCTGGTTGTCGTCGGGCGTGTAGTGTGCATCCGGTGCGAAGGGAAAACGCTTGTTGAATACATGCGCGTGCGAATCGACTGAAGGCGGAGAAGTCATATATGTAATCCCAAGGTGACGATATTGTGTGATTTAGCACCTGCATTGCCAGTCGACCACGTCCCGAGACGCGCGCGGCCCGACCGGAACAGACCGTCCGTTGACAAGCGATCATCTCTCGTTTGCGCCCTTTGATGCCGCTCTGCGACGGTAACAAAGTCCACGGTGAGGTCATCGTGTGAATCATACTGGACGCTCGCCGAAAACATAATCAAAATCTCTATGAGCGTGCCTCAACCAAAATTTGAGGAAAGTAATGCGGTTCAGTTGCACCGCCGAACTCGCAGCCCGTTCCTTTGCCAAGGAGGTGGCAGATCACGCGCTTGAATTGATGGCCGGTCCACAATACGGCCATGGGGCTGACCCTCGGTACTTGGCTTTTTGAGCGGCGCATCATCCGTCGAGACCTGAGATGGCTGAACCGCTCTTTCTTTAAAAGAGGTGCCGAAAGCCTTAACAGCAGCCGGACACGCGCCCGGCTTCAGTGCCGTTACTTCCTGACGCCGACGTCTTTCATCGACTCCAGCTTGGCGAGGTTCACCTGGTCGATGGCCTTTTTCATCGTCGGCATGTCAATACCGTTGCCGTTGATCTCGACCATGAAGCGGTTGCCCACGATGACCGTGTATTCGCCGGACTTGGAGTTCTTGTCGTATTTTTCGTGAAAGCGGCGGCCGTTTGCGGTGCCGGTCTTTTCGTACCCGGTATCGGTTTCCTTGTCGAGGTCCATGTTCATCCACATTGCCGCCATCGCCGCGAATCCGGAGAGGGTGCCCGGATCGGTGATTTTCAGATCCACGCTGCCGCCGTCACCCCGATAGCGCCCTTCGGCATGGGACACCACAATTCCGAACCCGCCGCCCTTCTCGCCCTCGGCGGAGCTGCGCTTCATCGTGCCGATGCTCTCGGGCAGCAGGGCCTTGAGCTCACGGAAGTCGACCGGTTCAACGGCAGTGCCCACGCTCTTCGCGGCTTCGCCCACGGCGCCGCCCACCGCCATGCCCATTTTGGCCATCGCGTCGGCCATGCCCTGTCCGCCCTTCTTGGCCGCGTCCTCCATGTCCTTCGCCGCCTGCTCCATCTGCTTGCCGGCGTCGCTGAGTTTCTTTGTCGCGTCTTCCTTCGCCTGCTCGTCGGCCGACTTGCCGCAACCCGCAGCCAGAAGCATGACCGCAACAAATGGGACTATCAGAATTCGTGATTGCATGCTGTTCTCCCGAAAATCACAAGCCGGTCTGTTTATGCCGTTAGCAGTCTGTTGAAAGGCGTAGCGAGGATGGCCAGCTGCCAGGCGCACGGAGCGCAGAAACCGGAGCGTACTTGGGCGTACGTGAGGATTTCGAGCACCGCGCAACAGCGCAGATGGCCACCGCAGTAGCTTTTCAACAGACTG
>PLYG01000129.1 GCA_003153335.1 Betaproteobacteria bacterium
TGATCAGCGCTGCCGGTCCGCCTGCGTAGCCGATCCGCCAGCCCGTCATCGCGTACGCCTTCGACACGCCGTTGATGGTCAGCGCGCGCTCCTTTAGCGCCGGCTCGATCTGCGCCGGGGTGGCAAATTCGCGGCCGCCGTACAGCAGATGCTCATAGATGTCGTCAGCCATCACGCATACTTGCGGATGCCGCATCAGAACATCGGTGAGCGCCTTCATCTCGGCTCGGGTGTATGCCGCGCCGCTCGGATTGCTCGGTGAATTCAGGATCAGCCAGCGCGTGCGCGGCGTAATCGCCTGTTCAAGCTGGTCGGGAAGCATCTTGAAGCCGTCCCCGGGAGGGCAACGGACGAACACCGGATTGCCGCCGGCCAGGCGCACGATATCCGGATACGAGACCCAGTACGGTGCTGGCACGATGACCTCGTCGCCATGCTCGACCGTGCACATCAGTGCATTGAAAATCGCCTGCTTGGCGCCGTTGCAAACGATGATCTCATTCGCCTCATAATTCAGACCGTTCTCGCGGCTGAACTTAGTTCCAATTGCCGCCTTCAGCTCCGGCGTGCCGCCGACGTCGGTGTACTTGGTCTTACCGGCGCTCATCGCGCGGACCGCTGCTTCCTTGATGTGATCCGGCGTATCGAAATCCGGCTCCCCTGCCGTCAAGCCGATCACATCACGCCCCGTCGTGCGCAATTCACGCACTCGCTGTCCTGCCATCGAGCTGGGCGATGGTTTGATGCGGTTCAGTCGGTCAGAGATATGGATCATTTTTGTACCCCATTAACTTTCGAAAGAATTTGAATCATGCCTTGGCGCGAGGAAGCGTTGCATAATTTCCTTTGTCCGATGGAATATCCGGCCCTCGGGCAGCGATAACAGCGCGGCGGATCGTCTTGCGTGTTTTATAACACAATGAGAAACTCCTGCCGTGCGGATGTCAAACGGGAAATTTGGGTTGAATGCCGCTCATGTCGAAGGGCAATTTCAGGTCTGCAGCGTTGACTCGATTCTCGACGCGGTATATTCTCGCACACGCAATCACACTAAACCCTTGCTGGATGCTCCCGCGGCCCCGCGTGAACTGCCTGTCGGCAGGGAAGAACTGGGGAGGTACCGATGACCATCAATCGACTGGGCAAGCTCGCCGTCTTCACCTTGGCATGCGCGGCGCTGACCATGGCCGGGAGCACGCATGCGCAGCAGAAGCTTGTTATCTATACATCGAACGACAGCACGCTGAATGAGCTCACCAGCGCGGCCTTCGGCAAAGAAACCGGTATTCAGGTCGAGATGATCTCGGCCGGCTCCGGCGTGGTCGTCAAGCGCATACAGTCAGAGAAGGAACGTCCGCAGGGCGACATCATCTGGGGCGTCTCCCGCTCGCTGCTGGAAACGAACAAGGCTTATTTCGCGCCCTATGCATCGAAGAATATCGACGCCATACCAGCCGAATATCGCGACCCCGACAATCTCTGGATCGGGAACAACCTGCACCTTCTGGTAATCCTGCAGAACACGAAAGCGCTTCCGGAGAATGACGGACCGAAGACCTGGAATGATCTGCTCGATCCGAAATACAAGGGCAAGATCGCGTTCACGGATCCGGCTAATTCCGGGTCCGCCTACTCGACGGTGACCTTGCTGGTCGATCTATGGGGCGGCGGCGATGCAGGCTGGCAGAAGGTGAAAGCACTCTTCGCAAATATGAAGGTACTCAATCGCTCTTCCCTCGTCTTCCAGGGCGTTGGCAATGGCGAGTATCCACTGGGGATTTCGCTGGAATATGCGGGGTATCTCTGGGCGCAAAATGGCGCTCCCGAAAAGACAATCTATCCCGCGGAAGGAACCTTTGCGGCAATGGAAGGGGTGGCCATTATCAAAGGCGGACCCAACCCCGAGTCGGCGAAGAAATTCGTCGACTGGATCAATCGCAAGGACGTGCGCGAGATGATATTGGGGGCGACATTCCGTCGTCCCACGCGCCGTGACCTCGATCTATCGCGGCTTCCCGGCCACATGCCGGCGCTTTCGAGCGTCAAGCTGATTCCCTACAATGAGGACGGTTGGACCGCGAAGCGCAAGGAAACGCTCGAGAAGATCAAGGAACTGGTTCAGGAAACGCGCTAGGCGTGCCCGTTGACCACGGTCACGATCGAACGCGTCAGCCGGTCCTTCGGGTCCGTTCACGCCGTACGCGAGGTCTCGCTCGAAATTCGCGACGGTGAGTTCTTCACACTGCTCGGTCCTTCGGGTTGCGGCAAGACCACGCTATTACGCATGATTGCGGGCTTTTGCGAGCTCGATGCGGGGTCGATCAGTTTTGGCGCGCGACGCATCGATACGCTGCCTCCGCATCGCCGCAATACGGGCATGGTGTTTCAGAACTACGCGATCTTTCCTAACCTCACCGTCGGCGGCAACGTCGCTTACGGCCTCCACGCGCGCAAGGTGCCGGCGGCACGGATCGCGGAGCGGGTCGCAACCGCGCTGAAGCTCGTTCATCTCGACGGCTACGATGCGCGCTGGCCGCATCAGCTCTCGGGCGGCCAGCTCCAACGCGTCGCCATTGCGCGCTCGCTCGTTATCGAGCCGGAAGTACTGCTGCTCGACGAACCGCTTTCCAATCTCGACGCTCAGTTGCGGGTCGAAATGCGCGGCGAAATTCGCCAGCTGCAGCAAAGCCTCGGCATTACGGCGATTTATGTCACGCATGACCAGGAAGAAGCACTTGCCATCTCCGACCGCATTGCCGTCATGCGCGCGGGCACTCTCGAACAGGTCGACAAGCCGGACGCGATCTATCGCGATTCGACCACTCCCTTCGTCGCCGAATTCCTGGGCGTCACGAATCTGCTTTCCGGAACGATCACGCGCCGCGAAGGCGCGCACGCCGTAATAAAGGCAGGCGCGACGGAATTTCACGTGGAGGGGACTGTGACGGGCCTGGGTGAGGCCGTTGCTTTCTGCCTGCGGCCTGAGGCGCTTCGCGTGATTGCGCCCGGCGACGCCATACCCGACGGCTGGGCATCTCTCGAGGTGCTGATCTCACGGGTCGAGTTTCTTGGAGCATTGACTCGCGTAGAGACCCAACTCGCCGATGGCACGATGCTCCGCGTGGCACTCCTCGATCAGCCCCTCGAGACACTATCAGTGGGACACGCGCTCACGCTCGCCTACGACCCGCGGCGGGTAACCGGTTTCAAGGCGGCATGAGCGTCGCCTCATGAGCGTCACCCTGCCCCGCAATTCATTTCCGCTCGTCGTCACCGGGATTGCGTTCGGCTTTCTCGGTCTTTTCCTCATCTACCCGCTCTATCGCGTTTTCGGCGCCAGCTTTCTCGATGCGAGCGGAACATACTTCACGCTTCACAACTATGCGAAGGTCGTTGCCAGCGCCTTCTATCGTGACAGCGTAATCAACAGTCTAACGATAACCGTGCTCGCGACCCTGACGACCACCGCGATCACTGCGCCATTTGCCTTTGCCGTTGCGCGGCTGCCGGTTGGCGGCAAGACGGCGCTCCTGTCGCTTGCCGTGTTGCCGCTCGTGTTGCCCAGTTTCGTCAGCGCCTATGCGCTCGTGCTGCTGTTCGGACACGCCGGCGTCGTCACCCATGCGCTCGAGTGGCTCGGCATTCCGTTCGGATCGATCTACGGCACGCCCGGAATCGTGCTGGTTTACGTGCTGACGCTCTATCCTTATGTCCTGTTGCCGACGGTGGCCGGCCTCAAGGCCCTTGATGTTTCCGTGGAGGAAGCGAGCCAGAATCTCGGCGCCTCGCGCTGGCGCAGCTTCTGGACGGTTACGTTCCCCATCGTGATTCCCTCGATACTCTCGGGCGCGCTCCTCGTATTGATCGAGACCCTGGAGAACTTTGGCGTGCCCTTCGTGCTCGCGGAGGACAAGCCGATCATGGCGGTGGAAGTCTACAAGCTGTTCGTGGGCGAGACGGACACGAACCCAGCCTCGGCCGGCGTGCTGGGCGTGCTTCTCGTGTGCTCGACGACCATCGCGGTCGTGATCCAGCGCCGCTATTTGGGGCGTCGGCGCTTCGCCACCGGAGCGAGGCGCAGTCCGCCGCTGATCGAAGCGGGCCCCGGCTGGCGCTCGCTCGCGACCCTATATTGCTGGACCATCGTGCTCATCTCGTTGGTGCCATTCTTCGCTGTGATCGAAATCTCGTTAATGGAGTATCGCGGCCCGGTGCTCCATCCGCATTTCAGCCTTGAAAACTATGCGGAACTCTTAAGGCGCTCCACTCGCCCGCTGGAGAATACATTGCTCCTTTCGACGCTCGCGGCGTTCGGCGCCGCCCTGTTGGGCGTCCCGATCGGCTACGCCGTAACACGCGTTCGCAGCAGGCTGACCGCAATTCTTGACATCGTCGCGACCATGCCTTTCGCGGTGGCGGGAACGATACTCGGCATCGGCCTTATCATCTCGTACAACAGCGGGTGGCTCGTGCTTACCGGCGGCTGGCTGATCCTGGTGCTCGCCTATGTCGTGCGCAAGCTCCCGTTCACTGTCCGCGCATCGAGCGCCATCCTGCATCAGATCGACCCCAGCCTGGAGGAAGCCTCGATCAATCTCGGCGTCTCGCCGATGATGACCTTTGCGCGATTGATGATACCGCTGATGCTCGGCGGCATCGTGGGCGGCATGGTACTCACGTGGGTGGCGGTGGCGTCCGAGCTTTCCGCGACGGTCGTCCTCTACAGCGGCCAGTGGCAGACGCTGACGGTCGTCATGTTCCAGGCGCTCGAGGGCAGCGGCGCCGGACTCGCCGCCGCAACCGCGTCGCTGCTCATCTTCTTCACCGTGATACCTGTCACCCTGGTCTATCGCCTGCTTCGCCGCTACGAGATGTCGCTGCTTTAAGGGGGATGAGTTTCGACTGATCGCCGTTGAGCTCCTTTTCTCCGCGTTCAACTTCTGGATTCAAGAGGACGTCATGATGATTGATCTGCGCAGCGACACGGTAACGCAGCCTACCGCGGCGATGTTCGATGCGATGCAGCGCGCGACCCTCGGCGACGATTCGCGCGACGGCGACGCCACGGTGCAAAAGCTCGAGGCGCTTGCTGCCGAGCGCACGGGTAAGGAGGCAGGGCTGTATGTGCCCAGCGGCACGATGTCCAACCTGGTGGCGCTGCTCGCGCACGCCGACCGCGGCGGCGAAGTGCTGCTCGAGCAGGGTTCGCACATCCTCAGTTCCGAGCTGGGCGGCGTCAGCAACCTCGCGGGGATGTTTTACACCGGCCTGCCCGGCAATCGCGGCGCTATGGACACGGACGCCCTGCGCGATCGCATCCGCGCGAAGATGAGCCGCACCAAGCTCGGCTGCGCGCTGGTCTGGATGGAAACCACGCACAACGCCGCGAGCGGCGCGGTGCTGCCGCTTGCCCACATGGCCGAGGTATGCGCCATCGCGGGCGAGCACGGAGTGCCGGTGCATATCGACGGCGCGCGCCTTTTCAACGCCGCGGTTGCGCTCGGCGTGAGCGCGAAGGAGGTCGCGAAACATAGCGACAGCGTGTGCTTTTGCGTGTCGAAAGGGCTTTCGGCGCCCATCGGCTCGCTGGTGTGCGGAGCGGAGGAATTCATCGAACGCGCGCGGGGCTTTCGCCGCATGGTCGGCGGCAACATGCGTCAGGCCGG
>PLYG01000514.1 GCA_003153335.1 Betaproteobacteria bacterium
CCGGGCGGCTTCGGCACGCTGGACGAATTGTTCGAAATCCTGACCCTGGCGCAGACCGAAAAACTGAACCGCCGCATTCCTGTCGTGCTTTATGGGTCGGGGCACTGGAACGAAATCATCAACTTCGAGGCTCTGGTGCGGCACGGCATGATCAGCCGCGAGGACCTGGCGCTGTTCCATTTCGCTGACGATCCCGCGACCGCGCTGCGGCTGCTGCAGCAAGGAATCGGGGAGACGCCGGAGGAGGCGGTGCCGGCCTTTGCGCACTCGCGCACGCCGCATTGCTGAACTGCTCCACCACGACCAAGAGCCCGATCATGAATGAGAAAGACGTGAAGCCCGCTACCATCGCCGCGCAGGCGCTGGGGTGGATCGATGGCGAGACCAGGGGCATCGTCGCGCCCATTCACACCTCGACCACCTACATCCGCGATCCGGACAACCAGTATCGCTCGGGCCGCGTTTACGCCCGCGACCACAACCCGACCTTCGATCAGGCCGAGGCGGTGCTCACGGCGCTCGAAGGCGGACAGAGGTCGCTGCTGTTTGCGTCCGGCATGGCCGCGGCCACTGCGGTATTTCAGGCATTGGCGCCCGGTGACCATGTGCTGGCGCCCCAGGTCATGTACTGGTCATTGCGCAACTGGCTGATGAATTTTGCCACGCACTGGGGATTGCGGGTCGAATTCATCGACATGGCGGATCCTGCCGAGGTCCGGCGCGCGCTGCAACCCGGGCGCACAAAGCTGGTCTGGATCGAAACGCCCGCCAATCCGCTGTGGACCATTACCGACATCGAAGTCACTTGCGGCATCGTGCATGCGGCCGGTGCGGCGGCGGTCGTCGATTCCACGGTCGCCACACCGGTATTGTCGCGGCCCTTGGCGCTGGGCGCAGACATTGTGATGCACGCGGCGACGAAGTATCTGAACGGCCACTCCGATGTGATCGCGGGCACGCTGACCACGCGCAAGGAATCGGCGCTCTGGCTGCGCATCAAGTCCATCCGCGCGCAAATCGGCGGCATCCTCGGGCCGTTCGAGGCATGGCTGCTCACGCGCGGGATGCGCACGCTGTTTCCGCGCGTCCGCGCGAGTTGCGCGAGCGCGCAGGCTATCGCGGAGCATTTTGCGCAGCATCCGCTGGTTGAAGAAGTCTTGTATCCAGGGCTGCCCGCTTTCCCGGGTCACGCCATCGCGTGCAAGCAGATGACAGGGGGATTTGGCGGTATGTTGTCGATCCGCGTTCGCGGCCACGGAAACAACGCCGATGACGGGGAGCGCGCCGCGATCGCGACGGCTGCCGGCGTCGCAGTGTGGAAGCGCGCAACCTCCCTCGGCGGAGTCGAGAGCCTGATCGAACATCGGGCCAGTGTCGAAGGCCTGGGCACGCCGGTGCCTTCCGATCTGTTGCGCCTGTCCGTGGGCATCGAAGACACCGGCGACCTGATCGCTGATCTGGAACAGGCGCTGAGCAATGCGCAGGCGTAACAACAGAGGGTAGAACACAACGGCACTACGTCAAGGCGCCATCCTGCCGCGGGTTCGCTACACCGGTGGCTCGAGCGCAGCCAGAATCGCCGCGCTGGCACATTAGAAATAGGGGACAGACCACGTTTAGCGATTGTCGCGAACGAAAAACGTGGTCTGTCCCCTATTTCCTCTGCTGTCTAAATCAGTTCGAGCGCCGCCAGTATCGCTCCGCTGGCGGAAGTGCCGATCCGGTTCGCGCCGGCCGCGATCATCGCCTGCGCATCGGCGAGGGTGCGTATCCCGCCCGATGCCTTGACGCCCATATTTGGACCGACAGCAGCCCGCAGCAGGCGCACGTCCGCAACGGTGGCGCCCCCGGCCGGATGAAAACCGGTCGAGGTCTTGACGAACGCCGCGCCCGTTTCGCTGGCCAGCCTGCACGCCAGCAGTTTTTCGCTCTGGGTCAGCGCCGCAGTCTCCAGAATCACCTTGACCGGAATACCCGGAACCGCGCGCACTACGCTGTCGATTTCCATCCTGACGAGATCCGCATCGCCGCTCTTCAGCGCGCCGAAGTTCAGCACCATATCGATCTCGCCTGCGCCGTCGGACACGGCGATGGCAGCCGCCCGCGCCTTGACTTCGGGCCGGTCGCAGCCGTGCGGAAACCCAACGACGGTGACGACCGTGGCGTTGGCGCCAGTCAGTGCGCCAGTGGCCAGTTTCACCCAGCAAGGCTGCACGCAATAGAAACCAATCTTCGAGGAGACGACGACTTCGACGCCGGCGAGGATCTCCCTGTCGGTCGCCTCGGGTTTGAGTACCGAATGGTCAAGTATCCGGGCGAGTTCCGTTGGGGTCATGGCGTCTTGCTCCCGCCTGTGGAGAGGCGTGCGATGCGGTCGGTGAGATAGGCGTCGAGGCCGGCGTCGTTCGCGAATTCCGGCGTGGTGTCGGGAACGCCGAGATAGAACACGATCAGCCTGGGCGCCGCCGGTGCGGACGCTGCGAGTGCGGCGCCGGCGCCATAGAACCGCAGCTCGGTGCGCGGGAATTCGGCGAAGTGCGCGCGCGGCGTACGCACATCGACGAATCCGGTCACGGGCCGTTCCGCGACGACCACCTGCCGCCGCTGCGTAAACGGATCGACGCCATCGGCCGCGACCCGCGCGTACAACGCAGGATCGGCGGCGACGCGCATCACGATGGTCGTGGTTTCTTCGGTCGCGCCGCGCAGCACGCCCCAGGCGACCATCACGCCGTTCGCGGCGAACGCCTCGCTGCGGCCATGCAGTTCCTGTGGCACGTCCGCAGCGATCGCCGCATACGGGTACGCGGACAACCACAGCACGCCCGCAGCCAAGGCCTGGAATGCGCGCAGCGAAAGCCTGTTCGCGTTCATTTGCCTGTCTCCGGCAATACCGCGATGCCGTCTTCGGCCAAGCGCAGCGCGACGCGCTGGCCCGGCGTCAGGTAAGCGGCATGCGGACCGGCGCTATGCCGGGCAACTTGCAAGGTCTCGCCGGCGCACTCCACCAGGTACTCGATTTTCTCGCCCAGAAAGGTTCTTGCGATGATGGTCGCGGGTGGTACTGCGTCCCCATTGTCCACCGGTTCATCCGCCCGCTTCCCCACCGCTTTTTCCACTGCCTGCAGATCGATCGCCTCGGGCCGCAGCACGACTCTGACCGGATCGCCCGCGCGCAAGCCGGCGGGCAAATCGCGCGCCGCAACCCGCCGGCCGAGCATCTCGACCTGCGCGCCGGCGGCATCGATCGAGACGACGCGGCCTGGCACGAGATTGACCTTGCCAACAAAGTGGGCGACGAACTCGGATGCCGGACGGTAATACAGATCCTCCGCGCTCCCCACTTGCACTATCGTTCCCTGATTCATCACGGCAATGCGGTCGGACACCGCCATCGCCTCCTCCTGGTCATGCGTCACGTAAACAGTCGTGATCGACAGCCGCTTTTGCAGTTCGCGGATTTCGTGGCGCATTTGCACGCGCAAGCGCGCGTCGAGATTGGACAACGGCTCGTCGAATAGCAGTACTTGCGGTCGGATCACAATCGCGCGGGCCAGTGCGACCCGCTGCTGTTCGCCGCCGGACAACTGGCTCGAAAACTGCCGTTCATAGCCCGCCAGCCCGACCAGTTCCAGGACCTCGCCGACGGCGCCCGTGATCTCCGCATCGGCCTGCCCTCGCACCCGCAATCCGTATGCGACGTTTTCGAATATGGACAAATGTGGAAACAGTGCGTAGTTCTGGAATACGAAGCCGATATTCCGCTGGTTGGCGGAGAGGTTCGTGACATCATTCCCGCCGATCCAGATCCGGCCGGAGTCGGGCAACCCAAACCCGGCGATCACCCGCAGGATCGTGGTCTTGCCGCAACCCGACGGGCCCAGCAGGGTCACGAATTCGCCCGGCTGCACGTCCAGGCTTACGTCGCGCGCCGCGTAGACCCGGCCCTTGACCTGGTGCTCGAAGGACTTCGAAACCTTTTCGATTTTGATCGCCACCGATTCCATCACGTGCTTTAGCCTCCCAGCATGTTCGTGACGGGCGTGGCGCTGGGAGCCCGGAACATGCGCAGCACGCGGCTGATGATCGCGATGACCACAAACACGATCACCACGACGAATACCGAGAACGCGGCGGCCGGGCCCAGCGACAACTCGGTCATGTTCTCCAGTATGCGCACGGTGATCAGCGTCCAGTTGATCGACACCAGGAAGATGGTGGCGCTGATCGCGGTCATCGAGCGGATGAATACGACGCCCAGCCCGGCAAAGAAAGCGGGCAGGATCAGCGGCANNGCTGCAGCAGCGCCACCGTCGCGCGGATGCCGGTCGGTCCGTAGCGGAATATGTAGCAGGCAACGATGATCAGCGCGCCGCCGGCGAGCATGATGGGCGGGTCGTTGAACGCGATCAGGTACGCAATGCCCACTATCGTTCCGGGCAGCGCGTAGTTGATCATCGCTACCAGCTCCATGGCGCGCCGGCCGG
>PLYG01000197.1 GCA_003153335.1 Betaproteobacteria bacterium
AAGCCGCGGCACGGGTCGGCTATCCGCGTGAAAAAATTCTGGGCGTCTGGTGGAGCGGCTCGGAAGAAGACGTGATCCCTGCCGGTGACGCCGCCAAGGGCTACACGTCGATGACCTTCAACACGCCGGGCAATTATCCGGTGCTCGACCAGATCCGCCAGAAGGTCTACGCGGCCAACAAGGGCAACCTCGAGGACAAATCGCGCATCGGTTCGGTTTATCACATGCGCGGCGTATCTGCGGCCATCCTGTGGGTCGAGGCGATCCGCAAGGCGCAGGNNGCAGGAAAAGTACGGCAAGGGCAAGGTGATGACCGCTTCGCAAATCCGTTGGGGATTCGAGAACCTGAACGTCGATGAGGCGCGCCAGAAAGTCCTGGGCGCATTCGGCATGTTCCCGCCAATCAAGACCTCCTGCCAGGACCACGAAGGCTCCGGCGCGGTCAAGGTCCAGTTGTGGGACGGCAAGGCCTGGAAGGCTGTCACCCCGAACTGGGTGGTCGGCGACAAGGCCATGACCCGCGCGATGCTGGAAAAATCCTCGGCTGAATACGCAGCCGAGAAAAAAATCACGCCCGGCTGCCTGGCGGGCTAGCAGGATACCCTCTTCCTTCGGGGAGAGGGTTGCTGTGAGGGATTCCTCCCTTACAGCAACCCTTTTAATGACACGCCGCCAGGCGTCCTCCAACCACAGTTTCTGCACATCGATATGAGCGCACAAACCGCACCGGCGCCGGCCGCACCAGCCTACCTCTCGATCAACAATATCGAGGTCATTTACGATCACGTGATCCTGGTGCTCAAGGGCGTGTCGCTGACTGTCCCCGAAGGGAAGATCGTCGCGCTGCTGGGCGGCAACGGCGCGGGAAAAAGCACGACCCTGAAGTCGATCTCGACGCTGCTGCGCGTCGAGCGCGGTGAAGTCACCAAGGGGTCGATCGAATTCCAGGGCGAGCGCGTCGATCAGCTCACGCCGAACGAACTGGTCAAAAAAGGCATGTGCCAGGTGATGGAAGGCCGGCATTGTTTTGCGCATCTCACGGTCGAAGAAAATCTGCTGACCGGTGCGTTTACACGCAAGGGCGGACGCGCCGAGATCAAGGATGAACTCGACCGGGTCTATCATTATTTTCCAACGCTCAAACAGCGGCGCGAGTCGCTGGCGGGTTACACCTCCGGCGGCGAACAGCAAATGACGGCGGTCGGCCGCGCGCTGATGGCGCGCCCGAAAATGATTCTGCTGGATGAACCTTCGATGGGCCTGGCGCCGCAGATCGTCGAGGAAATCTTTGAAATCGTCACCGACCTCAACACCAAGGAACACGTGACTTTCCTGCTGGCCGAACAGAACACGAATGTTGCGCTCAAGTATTCCGACTATGGCTACATTCTGGAAAACGGCCGCGTCGTGATGGATGGCGACGCGCGGGTACTGGCGACCAACGAGGACGTCAAGGAGTTCTACCTCGGCATTTCGACAGGGGCGCGCAAGAGCTTTCGCGACGTGAAGTCGTATCGCCGGCGCAAGCGCTGGCTGGCCTGAGGGCTTCGAGCTTTGCGCTGCGCTGTCCTGGGCAGCTTTCCTTGTACCCATCCAGCGCAATTAAGGAGGGCATCGGACAATTGTTCGCAAAGTGACCGGCGGCACGAGCTTCTGGGCGGAGCCCGATACTCCCCAACTTCGCAGAACCCGCGCGCCCCCCTTTGATTCAGACCGTTCAAATCATTCACTTCTCTCAGGTTCTCCCGTGCCCTCTCATTTCGATACTCTGGAATTACGCGCCCCCGCGGTTCGCGAACGCGACCTGTTTCTCCGCCTGCCCGCGCAGGTTGCCCATGCCAAGGCCAATGCACCGGCTTATGCAAAACTGCTGACCGGCGTTGAGCCAGCCTCGATCGCCTCGCGCGCGGCATTGGCTACGCTGCCCGTCACGCGCAAATCGGAATTGCTGGAACGGCAAAAGGCGAACCGGCCTTTTGGAGGATTCGCCGCAACGGGCTGGGGCAGCCACGTCAATCGTGCGCAGCGGGTATTTGCCTCGCCCGGCCCGCTGTACGAGCCCGAGACAACCCGGCCCGACTACTGGCGCCTGGCGCGCGCGCTGGTGGCCGCGGGCTTTCGGCCGGGCAACCTGGTGCACAACACATTTTCCTACCACTTCACGCCGGCCGGTTCCATGGTGGAAACCGCTGCACTCGCCCTGGGCTGCACTGTCTTTCCCGCAGGCATCGGCCTGACCGAGATGCAGGTGCAGGCGATCGCCGAGCTGAAGCCTGACGGCTATGTCGGGACGCCGTCGTTCCTGAAAATCATTCTGGAAAAAGCGGACGAAACGGGCGCCGATGTGTCGTCGCTCAAAAAAGCGCTGGTGTCCGGTGAAGCGTTTCCGCCGAGCTTGCGCGATGCGCTGGGTGCACGAGGCATCGCCGGCTATCAGGCCTACGCAACGGCCGACCTGGGCAGCATTGCGTATGAATCGGAGGCGCGCTCGGGCCTGGTCGTCGATGAAGGCGTCATTGTGGAAATCGTCCGGCCCGGCACCGGCGATCCGGTGGCGGCGGGAGAAGTGGGCGAAGTCGTGGTCACCACATTCAATCCCGACTATCCGCTGCTGCGCTTCGGGACCGGCGATCTGTCAGCGGTGATTCCCGAGTCGATGACCACGCCATCCTCCTGCGGGCGGACCAACATCCGCCTCAAGGGATGGCTGGGGCGCGCGGACCAGACGACCAAGGTCAAGGGCATGTTCGTTCATCCGTCGCAAGTCGCCGAAATCGTCCGGCGGCATCCGGCCATCGCCAAGGCACGGATGATAGTCGACAACCCGGACGGCGCGGACCGGATGACCCTGCATTGCGAGACGCGCGATGCGGCGCCGGATCTGGCAACGTCCATCGCAGGCACCATCCGCGAAGTGACCAAGCTGCGCGGCGAAGTGGCGCTGGGCGAACCGGGCACGTTGCCGAACGATGGCAAGGTCATCGACGATATCCGGCGCTATGCCTGACGAGAAGATGGGACGGCCTCGCGAAGGCGTCGCGTGCTTCGCGTTGAGTCGCTGACTATCCCGTAGCGATGGTGTGACGCTTCATGGTTTGCCCTTTCTACTTTTTCAGCGTCACCAGGACGACTCCCGCCATCACCAGTGCAGCGCCGCCCATCTGAAAGAGGGTAATCGCCTCGCCCAGGAAGATCGCACCCAGGCCTATGGTCAGGACCGGCCCGATGGTCCCGATCAGCGCGACACGGTTGGCGCCGATCCGCCGTATCGCTT
This sequence comes from Betaproteobacteria bacterium, assembly GCA_003153335.1. Lineage (GTDB taxonomy): Bacteria > Pseudomonadota > Gammaproteobacteria > Burkholderiales > Casimicrobiaceae > PALSA-1005. Next base: position 3,275 of record PLYG01000197.1, read on the forward strand.
CATTGGTCAGCCAGATTGGCAGCACGGTCGAAAAGACTGCCATGCCGGCGGTGTTCCAGTAGACCGCCATGGGCTGATTCAGCACCGAAAGCGGACGCGTGACCAGGAATTGCACGAACACGAACAGCGTCGACACCGCCATCGCGTAGGCAGTAAAGCGGGCGGCGCCCGCGCGCTGGATGATTTCCCCATTGCCGACCAGATAGATCGCATACAGGATGGCGCTCGCAAACACCAGGCCGCCCCCGATGAGCAGGACTGCCGTGTCCTGGGCGAGATGGAAGTCGTGCGCAAACACCATCACGATTCCCGCGTAGCTTAAGCCCAGCGCAACTGCTGTCCGGCGCGTGATCGGCTTGCCCAGCACCAGCGCCGACAACAACACGACAATGGTCGGATTCAAAAACAGGATCAGCCGCTCCAGCGAGGCGGTGATGTACTGCAGGCCCCAGAAGTCGAGCAGGCTCGCCAGGTAGTAGCCGATAAACCCCAGCCAGAGAATGGCGGTCCAATCGCGGCGCGCGAGCCGCGCGCGCGTCGCATCGCGTTGCGCCACCCAGATCATCAGCGCGAAAAACGGCAGCGAAAAGATCATCCGGAAGGTCAGCACGGTGATGGCATCGACCGTGGACGCCGCGTAGGCCAGCTTGGCGAAAATGGCCTTGGCGGAGAATCCGAACGCGCCCGCCAAAGCCAGGGCCGGACCGAGCCAATGACGCTCGGGATGTGGGTGCGACGGGGGAGATGGCGACAACTGCGATTCCGGGACGGGCGACCCGTCGATTGTGCCACACGGCTAAACGCGCCCTGCATGGCGCGATCACAATGTATATCGTGATCGCAGTCCAATCCAATTGAGGGTCTTCACGGAATCGAGTGGGTGAATTTTGACATTTTTGAGTGCTCAACGCTAAATGTTTGAACAACAATTGCGATCAATCCAGGGGGCATTGCGGAGCGCGCGGCCCTCAGAGTCGTGGCAGCATGCATGTGAGAATCTTCAGCCGCAGGTATTCCTCGTCGCGCAGCCCGTAGGCGCGGCGTTGAATGACACGAATCTTGTTGTTCAGTCCTTCCACAAAGCCGAGCGAGACCTTGTTCTCTGTATTGCAGTAGGCGGCGATGCCATCCCAGTGCCGTTCGATCATCGCCGCGAATTCCTCGTAGGGCTTGAGTCGTTGCCATTTCAGACTCGCCCGCCAGTTTTCGAAGAACCGTCGCGCCCAGCCCTCGCGTTCGTAGTCCCAGAGCTGACCGAAGGACTCCCTGAACAGATACGCAGTGCGTAATAGGGGACAGACCACGTTATCGCGGCGAAGAATCGTGCGCCATTCGCGGTAATCGGTACCGCAGCCGAATGGCACTTACTTAGTTGCACTAATCGGGGACAGACCACACTTTCCGTACCGAAAAATCGTGCGCCATGCGCACGAACGTCGTGTCAGGGGCGCTTCCGAACCAGAAGAATACCCGGCAGTTTTTCGAAATGCGCATCGCAAGTCAGCAAATCCGCGCCATAGTCGATGGCCGTGGCATAGACTATTGAGGGATCATTCGGGGTCAGAGTAAGGATTTTTTTGCGTGGACGATGACTCGTAAATCGGTGCCGCCGCCGCATTGTTTTCCCCGTCATCGATGTCCCACGGGGTGCGCATTGGCATTCGCCGATGTGCAATTGCAGGATCGATGCGGGGAGTAAGATAGAAAGTGAGGCGTGGCGCCATTTCGGGATAAAACCGACATATGCCTGAGATCAGCCGTTTCCTCGGTATTGTGATTACGATGTATTTCAACGACCACGACCCGCCGCATTTTCATGTGCGGTATGAGGATTTCCGAGCCACGGTC
>PLYG01000244.1 GCA_003153335.1 Betaproteobacteria bacterium
AAATAATGAAGAAGGCAACCAAATTTGAAAATCCCATGCCGACATACGTGTCAATCTTGATTCGTCTCAAGTTGGCCTCCGCCTGGTGAGGAGCCTTTATCAATGGTTGAGCTTGCGGATCTGCCAGTTGGTCCTCGACTTCCTGCGNNCCTCTGGCCAGGGGATGTGCACGACAAACGCCGTAGCCACATACGCCAGCAGAGCGAGAGTGAGCCATTTCAGGATGCGAACATAACGCCTGTACGGAATGAAGACTTGTAGCAGCAACGATACAACGCCGAACGCCACTGCGTACACTTGCCCGGGACCGCCGACAATCAACTTCAATGCTTCGCCCATGGCGGAGACGTCGGCCGCAATATTGATCGTATTTGCGATCAGCAAGAGTCCGACCACGCCATACAAGAGCCACGCCGGGTAATGTCGACGGATGTTGGTGGCGAGTCCGTGGCCGCTCACTCTCCCGATTCTGGCACTGACCACCTGAATGCCCACCATCAAGGGGTAGGTGAACAGAACCGTCCACAGCATGTTGAAACCGAACAGTGCGCCAGCTTGCGAATAGGTGGCAATCCCGCTTGGATCGTCGTCAGCCGCGCCTGTGATGAGTCCGGGGCCGAGCTTCTTGAGCCATGATTCTTCACGGTCTCGGGGGACAACTTTCACGGTGAGAATCTTTTTTTTCAGTAGACTGATCGGCCGCTACCATAACATATACATTTCAAACGATGGGCACCGGAATCGAAAAATCCTCCGCGGTCTGCAGCAACCGCGCAAGTGGTACCCGGCGAGACGCGGCCCTCGCGTTGAGCAACGCCAGCGATGACGCGATCAGGGTATCGCCGCCTAGGGGCGAGCGGTCGCTGGTGCCATCAGCCGCCAGCAGCCGCGCAATCAGGACTGCGCGATCGCGATCGCCTGGGTGGTCGTGTAGTACTTGGCCAGCATGTTCGGGACTTCCCACGCCGGCAGCGCCCCGTTCGCCACGCAGCGCAAGAACTGCTCGATGACCTGGCCGAAATGAGCTTCGTGGCCGACGTGATAAGACGCCGGCACCGTGACTTCCCAGCCGCTGTCCGTGCGCTGCAGGCCGACCCCGGGATACGCCGCCTGCACCCGCGGCAACGCCTGCTCGAGCGCCTTCGCGAGGGCCGCCATGTCCGTGTTCTCCGACGGCTCGATGGTGAGCACCGGCTGCCAGGCTTCCGCCGTGCCTTGCCGGATCACCAGATTCGCCCTGGAGCCGCGCATCACGGAAAAATGCGTGTCGCCCGCACCGGCGGGCGCCTCGAAGTTCCACAGCACCGTGACCTTCGCATGCACACCCTTGATCGCATAGTTGATCTCGCCGTTGGCGTACGTGTGCAGGCTGCCGCTGGCTTGCACATCCTTTTGCAGAAAGGCGGGATACTCGTTGAGTTGCGTCACTTGAGCGAACTGCGCGGGCGTGATTTCGGTCGGCCAGCGCCGGGCGCTCGCGATCCTGATGTCCGTTCGATAATCCAGAACCTGACCCGGGAAGCACTCCCATTGCACGAGGTCGACGAGGTGCGTCGTGATGTCGACCAGGCCTTCGCCCTGCTGCGCGGTGTCGAAGAACCACGCGGGCCGCTTGATCGGCGCTCAAGAAACCAGTTTGGAAAAATGGTGAACGCTCTCCTTGATGACGGCCGGATGCTCTACCGTACCTTGCAGCAGGTCGCCGAACACCGAGGCAATGGTCGAGAACTCCTTTTGCAGCATCGTTGTGATTTCGTGCCGCTCGGTCATGATGTCGTAGAGCAGAACGCCCTGCTCCCGCGCCACCGTGAACGCCCGGCCCAACGCTTCGAATCCGGCCGCGTCGATTGCCATCGGCTTGTCGGCGAGCGTGTGGAATCCCGCCGCGACCGCACGCGTCAGGTATTCGGTCTTGCGCTGGTTGTTGCCGGCGATGATGACCACATCGCCGCTCCGGTCGGCCACGAACCGCTCCAGAAAGTCCGGGCCGGCGTGCACCAGCACGCGCCAGCGGGTCGGGTCCTGCGCCCTCGCGTTGTAGCTTTCGATCTTGCGCAGGTAGTCGTCGAGGTCGGGCCCTGCCGGTGCATGGACGTGGACGGTGCCATCGACGTTGGCGCTCATGTTCTTTTGCACAAGCGCCGCATGGAAATGGCCCGGGTCCAGAATGGTGAGCTTCATCGTTTGTCGATTCAAGTCGCAACTTCTACATCTTATACGTCTTCTTTTTCGGGAAACCGCAAGGTGACCGTGAGCCCGCGGCCATGCAAGCTGTCGCCCAGTTCGACCGACGCGCCATGCCGCTGCGCGATCCGCCGGACGATCGCAAGTCCGAGTCCGCTGCCCGTGGTGTAATTGGAGGCGCGCCGGTAAAAGCGGTCGAAGACCCGCTCGCGATCTTCAGCCGGAACGCCCGGGCCATCGTCGGCCACGGTCAATGACGCTGATCCAGCATTGCCGGCGACCGCGACGTCGATGGATCCGCCGGAGGGCGTGTAGCGGATCGCGTTATCGACCAGGTTGCCCAGCATCACGCGCAGGCTCTCCGGGTCTCCTTGCACGGTGACCGGCGCAGCGCCCGAGAACCCGAGATCGAGTCCCTTGGCTTCGGCGATCGGCGCTAGCTCCGCAACAATGTCACGCGCGATGCCCGTCAGGTCGGCCTCCACAAACGGCCGCTCCGCCGCCTCGGGGTCGCTGCGCGCCATCGCCAGCAGTTGCTCGACCAGGCGCGTGGCGCGCTCGGTGCCGCCTTTCAAACGTTCGAAGGCGGCCGCCCGTTCCGCATCGGTCGTCGCGCGTTCCGCCAACTGGATCTGCAACCGCAACGCAGTCAACGGCGTGCGCAATTCGTGCGCCGCATCGGCGACGAATTCGCGCTGCACGTCGAGCGAGCGGCCGAGCCGCTCGAGCAAGCCGTTCAGCGCAGCGACCAGCGGCCGCACCTCTTGCGGCAGATGCTGGTCGGGCAGCGGGTCCAGCGCGTCCGCGGAACGCGCGGCCACCGCCGCGGCGACGTCATTGACGGGCTTCAGTCCCCGACTGATGGTCATCCAGATGATCACGATCAGCACCGGCAGCAGGATCAGCAGCGGCAGCATCGTACGCAGCGCCATGCCGGCCGCCAGTTCCTCGCGCACGCGCATGGGTTGCGAAACCTGGATGACGTTGTTGCCGACCAGTGCGCCATAGACGCGCCAGTCGCCATTGGGCGTCTTAATGTCAGAGAAGCCGATTTCCGTCCGCTGCGGTGGCCGCGCTCCGGGGCGCGAGAGATACAGGCGGGTGCCGTTCCGGTCCCAGATCTGGACCACGACCACGTCGCCGGACCCTGCGTCATCGGGTGCGCGCGCTCCAGCGCCAAATCCCTCGTCGGGAAACGACCCCGCCATCAGTTGCATCTGATAGTCGAACAAATCCCTGGCTTCCGCGCGCGCCCGCACATAGACAGCCCATGCGCCCAGGGCGGTCGCGGCCGACAGTCCTATCAACAGCCATGCAGCCAAGCGTTGCCGGATCGAATTCATGATGGTTTCGGCACCATGTAGCCGACACCCCGCACGTTCTTGATCAAATCCTGCCCCAGCTTCTTGCGCAGCGCGTGAATATAGACTTCGACGGTGTTGCTGCCCACTTCCTGGTCCCAGCCGTAGAGTTTCTCTTCCAGTTGCTCCCGCGACAACACCGCGCCCGGCCGATCCAGAAATGCGGCGAGCAACGCGAATTCGCGCGCCGACAGCGACACCGGTTCGCCCTTCAACGTGACCTCGCGCGAGGCCGGGTTCAGGGTCAGCGCGCCGACCTGGATCACCGGCTCCGCCCTCCCCGACCGGCGGCGCAACAACGCGCGAATCCGTGCGGCCAGCTCGTCGAGATCGAACGGCTTCACCAGATAGTCATCCGCCCCCGCATCCAGTCCCTTCACCCGATCCGCCACCGCATCGCGCGCGGTCAGGATTACGACCGGAATCGTATTGCCTTTTTGCCGCAAAGTATTGAGCACTTCCAGACCTTCCTTTTTCGGCAAGCCGAGATCGAGCAGGAGCAGATCGTATACCTCGTTGGCCAGCGCGAGTTCGGCCGCGCGGCCATCGCGCACCCAGTCGACGGTGAAGCCGTCCTGGCGCAGGCCTTGGCGGACGGATTCGCCGATCATTGAGTCGTCTTCGACTAGGAGGAGACGCATGGGGTTGCTGGTTCCTTGGCTGGGGCTTGCTTGCTCAATCTGAGACGCTGAGGACAGGTGGGGATTTTGCCATGCAATGGTGGGGGTGTGGTGGATTGTGGGGCGGTGCGTTGCCAAGACGTCGTTGTTGCCCTGGACGACCACACTTCGAACCCCTACTCCCGCGTGGCGCCCCATTTGGAATTCAACCGTGCAGGTACGCCGGGGGACTCATCGTGCCTCCCGTGAGCTTGCCAACGGAGTTCGATGGACAGGGGCTGCCTCCACCCGTAAACTGTGATCAAGAAACTGTATGCGTTGCCAGGGCCGGACGGGCGATGGTGAGAAAGGCAAAAATAGATGAGAGCACTTTTGTATGTGATTTTTTTGTATTTGCATTTGTGCAGCATGCTAACCGGAAAGGTCTTACCAGAATGAGCTTGGACGTTTTAGTGCGGCCGGGTTTTGCCGCCGCGCCAGGTTATTTGTTGAATAGTTCGCGGCTCGTATCACGTCAGGCTATTTGGGAAACGCTGTGATAAAAGAAAAAGACAAGGAGGGCGCAAAGTTCGTTCGTTACTTCGGGCCATTGCTTGACGCGCTTCGGAGTCTCGGCGGATCGGCAAAGGCTGACGAGGCCGTGGATCGAGTAGCCGAAGGTCTAAAGCTTTCTGATGAGGTATTGAATGAAGTGCTTCCTTCCGGAGGTTCGCGATTTAGAAATCAAGTTGCTTGGGCGCGGTTCTATCTCGTGCGCGAAGGACTTCTGGACTCTTCTAAACATGGAGTTTGGAGCCTCACAAAAAAGGGCCTTGAAGCATCGCTTACGAATGAGCAATCGCGAGAGATCTTCCTCAAGTGGGTGAAGATCTTTCAGGAGCAAAGGAAGGTCAAGGAAAAAACCGAGCCTGCTGCTGAGCAGGTCGCCGAAGGAACTGGGTCAGTTTCAAAGGACTACCGGGAGGAAGTTCTTGCTCTGTTGCTCAGGCTCCCGCCAGGCGGGTTTGAGCGTCTTGCACAACGAATTCTGCGTGAAGCTGGGTTCACCCAGGTGGTAGTCACTGGTCAGAGTGGTGACGGTGGAATCGATGGATTCGGCACACTTCAGGTCAATCCCCTCGTCTCATTCAAGGTCCTGTTCCAATGCAAGCGATATGCGAAATCGGTGGCGCCTTCCCACGTACGCGATTTCCGGGGTGCGATGGCGGGCCGCCCCGACAAAGGCATCATTGTTACCACCGGATCCTTTACTGCCGAAGCTCGACGTGAAGCGACACGCGATGGCGCCCCACCCATTGAACTGATTGATGGTGAAAAGTTGTTGGATATGCTCGAGAAGTTGGAACTTGGGCTCAAGCCAGTTACCACCTATGAGGTGGAGCATGCGTTCTTCAAGGAATTTGAGGCCTAACTTGGCGTTCGGTGCGGACGCGCATTCTTCAAACCGACCACTGCTGGAAGAAGTCACGGCGATTGCTGCCGCGGCCAAGAGCGATCCAGACGCGCAGCCGCTCACGACCAGGCAGCTGAAATCCATGGCTCCCATGCGAGCACTGCGCGGTCGCCCCAAGTCCGAGAACAAGAAGTTGCTTTTGTCAGTTCGCTACAGCCCTGAGGTCGTGGCTTACTTCAAATCCACGGGTGAAGGCTGGCAGTCGCGCATGGATGTTGTTCTCCGCGAATATGTCGCACGTAACTCCCGTAGGGGATGAGGATGGGGACACTTTCACGGAGGCTTACATGACAGACTCACATGACCTCCGCGTCATCGCGCGGCAATTGAAAACCGCCCAGGACGAAGTTCGCGAGCTCGAGCCGTTCACGTCGCAACTGAGCGGTTTCGACGTCGCCTCCGCTTACGCCGTGGCGCACCTGATCCACGAGGCACGCCTGGCCGAAGGTGCCCTTCCGATTGGCCGCAAGATCGGTTTCACGAATCCCGACGTGCAGTCCCTCTACGGCGTGCGCGAGCCCATCTGGGGCACTATCTATGACACCACCGTCGTTCACCTGTCCGCCAAAGATCAAACGTGCAGCATTGGACGGTTTGCCGAACCCAAGATCGAGCCCGAGATCGTCTTCCACTTCCGGTCGGCGCCGCCGGTCGATGGTGATCTTCCGGCGATACTCGCGTGCATTGACTGGGTCGCGCACGCCTTCGAGATCGTGCAATCGCATTTTCCCGGATGGAAGTTTCAGGCCGCGGATACCATCGCGGACTCGGCGCTGCACGGAACGCTCCTGGTGGGCGAGCCCCAGGCGGTCGACCGGCTGGGAGCAAATCTGATCGCAGCGCTCGAACGCTTTTCGCTCACCCTGTCGTGCGATGGGAAAGTGCGTGAGGTGGGCAAGGGGTCGAACGTGCTCGGCAGTCCGTTGGCCGCCCTCGCGCAGCTGATCGCCGTCCTCGCGAAGCAGCCGCAGTACCTGCCCCTGCAAGCGAACGAGATGGTGACCACGGGCACCGTCACGGCTGCACTGTCGATCCACGCCGGCGAGACTTGGCGGACGGAACTGGAGGGGATCGCGCTTTCAGGCCTCGCTGTGAAGTTCGCGACGTAAAGGCGGTGCACGGGGATGTCACGGCCCTGATATTGGCCGGGGTGCTCAGCCGCGTCGAAGGTGGCGGAATCGAGTTTCTGTTTGAGGCTGTGAAGGTCGAGTTCCTGCTCGAAGCAGCGTAGCGACTCGGCTAACTTTGTGGAAGCAGCGTCAGTTGTCAGCGATTCGATGGCCTATACCTTTGCTGACCCAGACCATTCGATTGGCGAAGAGCGCTGGCTTATATTCGGCCATTCACGCACCGTGGAGTTCCTGACGTGAGGAAGGGCAAGCTCAGGTCGGTTGCGACGAAGCGCAAGCTCTACTCATGGCGCAACGCCTCAATCGGATCCATCTGCGCCGCCCGCCTGGCCGGAAAGTATCCGAACACCACACCGATGCCGGCCGAGAACACGAAGGACAGCAGGTTGATCGTCGGGT
>PLYG01000391.1 GCA_003153335.1 Betaproteobacteria bacterium
CTGGCGGTGTTGACGATCAGCATCGTCTTGCCCTTGTAGGCGGCAAGCGACTGCTGTTTGCCGGCGATGGTCTTGACTGAAATGCTGAAGATCGGGGCGTCCATGGTGGTAGCTACTCGATGGCGACCCGCTATGGTATAACCACGGCCGTGAAAGTCAACGGCGTTGCGCAGCGCAGTATTTGGGCTGATCCGGAGCAGGACCTGGCCTGGATCATCGACCAGACGCGCCTGCCGNNCCGCTGATCGGCGCCACCGCCGCCTATGGCATCGCGCTGGCGATGACCGACGATCCGGGCGACCCCAAACTGGACACCGCCTGCGCACAGCTTGGAGGCACGCGGCCGACCGCCGTTAATCTGCGCTGGGCGCTCGACCGGATGCGTGCGCACTTGAGGGCCTTGCCCACGGCGAACCGCGCCGAAGCAGCCTGGCGGGAAGCCGCGAATATCGCCGAACAGGATGTGGCGATCAATCGCGCGATCGGTGAACACGGTCTTCTTCTGATCGCAGCGCTGCAGCAACGGCTGCAACGAACGGTCAATGTCCTCACGCATTGCAATGCCGGCTGGCTGGCCACCGTCGACTGGGGCACGGCGCTGGCGCCGATCTATCTGGCGCACGACGCGGGGACGCCGGTTCATGTCTGGGTCAGCGAGACCCGGCCGCGCAACCAAGGCCTGCTCACGGCGTGGGAATTGCGCGAACAAGGTGTCGCGCATACGGTGATTGCCGACAACGCCGCCGGACATCTGCTGCAGCGCGGACAGGTCGACGTGGTGCTGGTGGGCGCCGATCGCGTGACCCGGCGCGGTGATGTGTGCAACAAGATCGGCACGTATCTAAAGGCGCTGGCGGCACGGGAGGCCAAGGTGCCGTTTTATGTGGCGGTGCCGGGACCGACCGTGGATTGGACGTTGGAGGATGGCCTCAGCGAGATCCCGATCGAAGAGCGGAGCGGCGAAGAAGTCCGCGTCGTGCAGGGACTCACTCCCGGCGGCGCGCCCTGCGCGGCGCGGCTGCTCGGCGCCGCGGCCGGTGTAGCCAACCCGGCTTTCGATGTCACCCCGGCCCATCTGGTCACCGGCCTGATCACCGAACGCGGCGTCTGCGCGGCGAACGCCGAGGCGTTGGCGAAGATGTTTCGATGAGCGATCATGACTGACGAAAACACATTGCGTGAAGCGATCATCGCAACAGCGCTGAAAATGAACGCGCTGGGCATCAATCAGGGCAAATCCGGCAACGTCAGCGCACGCTTCACTCTCCCCTCTCCTCGGGGTGAGGGAGGTCGAACCGGACGAAATGCCAAGCAGAACCACAGCGCATCGCAGTGCTTCCTCATCACCCCCACCGGACTTCCCTACGAAGACACGCACCCCGCCGATCTCCCCTTCATGCCGTTAGCCGCGAGGGATGAACATGACTTCACCGGCCCCCGACTCCCATCCTCCGAGTGGCGCTTTCATCGCGACATCTATGCAGCACGTCCGGAAGCCGGCGCCATCGTGCACACGCATGGCGTATACGCCACAACCTTGGCCTGCCTGGGCAGGGGCATTCCTGCGTTTCACTACATGGTCGCGGTCGCCGGCGGCATCGATATCCGCTGCGCGCCCTATGCGACGTTCGGCACGCAGGAATTGTCCGATCATGCCCTCGCGGCGCTGCGCGACCGCAAGGCTTGCCTGCTCGCGCACCACGGCTTGATCGCGATGGGACCGACCTTGGAGCGGGCGCTGGCGCTGGCCGTGGAAGTCGAAGCGCTGGCCCGGATGTACTGGCAGGCGCTGCAGATTGGCGAGCCGGCAACGTTGCCTGATGCGGAAATGAAGAGAGTACTGGAGAAATTCAAGACCTACGGCCAGCCGCGCGATTGAGCAACGCGGCGGCCAGACTTGATGCGCTCGCCATTGCCCATGTGCAAGCGCAGGCGCGGCGGCGCATTCTCGGTCCCGGCGTTTATCGCGGCCTGATCGACAAGAGTGATTGTGACGAGCCAGACGGGTGGGAACATGCTTCCAAACTCAATTCAAGTTGATGGATTGACGATGACGAGCCGGCCAAAGTATTTCCTGTAGTAGCCTCGGTCACGCGTCAGCAGCCGGTCGCACTGCGCGGCAGCGTGTGCCCCGATGAGGAAATCCGCGATCACACGAATTCGCTGTCCGCCTGCAGTGTGATATTTTTTCCAGGTGACGCCGGCCAGCGTCGCGGTCTTTTGCGAAATCGGGGAAAAGCCGATCCCCGACGTCTGCATGGCATGAAGGAATTCGTCGTCCCGTTCAAATGCGGCGCGGGTTTCGCTCCAAACCACTTCGTTGGCGACGACGGCGCCCTCGTTCAGGCACCGGCGCAGGGCAATGGCCGATGCAGCGCCGAAATGCGGGTCCGCGCCAAATACGTCGATCAGCACACTGGTGTCGACCGCTGTAATCATGCGTCCGCGTCCCCTCGAATCTTGCGGACGAATTTGTCGGAATCCATCAGCTTGCGCAAGCAGCCGAACACGCTCGACACGGAATCGGTTTCGGCCTTGCGCGCAACCAGTGTGCCGTTGCTCGCCGCAAATTCCAGTGTCGTCCCCGGACGAATACCAAGCTTGTCCCGCAGTGCCTTGGGAATGGTTACCTGTCCCCGTTCTGCGACAACCGCCTTCATGGCAACTCTCCAAACGAAAAGGATGTACGCAATATAATACATGGATCACGCATAGAAAAGTATGTATATCGTGGCAAGGACAGGAAATTCAACTGCGCGACTCAACGTATCATCGGCCTGCGCACCCCTGTAAAATGCCGTTGATCGTCCTCGGACAGCATACAGAGCAGACGAATGCAAACGTTCTTCATCAAGCTCTCCTGCTCAGGCGCGGCCGAACACTTCGTTCAATTGCTGGCTGACGCGTATGAACGTGGTGCGCTTGGTCAGCTCCTTCAATTTGCGCGCCCCCACATACGTGCACGCCGAACGCACGCCACCCAGTATGTCCTGCAGCGTGTTGGCGACCGGCCCGCGATAGTCGATCAGCACTTCCTTGCCTTCGGTCGCGCGGTATTGCGCGACGCCGCCCGAGTACTTGTCCATTGCGGCCTTGGAGCTCATTCCGTAAAAGCACTTGTACTTTCTGCCGTCACGCTCGATCAGTTCGCCCGCGCACTCGTCATGACCGGCGAACATGCCCCCCAGCATCACAAAGTCGGCGCCGCCGCCAAAGGCCTTGGACAA
>PLYG01000247.1 GCA_003153335.1 Betaproteobacteria bacterium
CTCCGACAAGCCCAGCCCGGTCGATTGCAAAGCGCACAGGCAATGATTGAATCGCCACATCGTGCACGACTTGATCGTAACCGCGCTGCAAGAACGTCGAATAAATGACGCAGAACGGCTTGTAGCCTTCCGCGGCGAGGCCGGCCGCGAACGTCACCGCATGCTGCTCGGCGATGCCCACGTCGAAATAGCGGTCAGCGTATTCCTGCGAAAAACGCACCAGGCCCGAGCCTTCGCGCATCGCGGGCGTGATCCCGACCAGCCGCTTGTCGCGCTGCGCCATGTCGCAGAGCCAGTCCCCAAAAACCTGGGTGTAGCTCGGCTTGGCCGGCGGCTTGGGCACAATACCGGCCACCGGATCGAATTTCGGCACGCCATGATAGAGGATGGGATCGTCCTCCGCCTTGGCGTAGCCGGCGCCCTTGCGGGTTGTCACATGCAGGAGCTGCGGCCCTTTGCGCCCCTTGATATTGCTCAGCGTCGTGACCAGCGAGTCCAGATCGTGGCCGTCGATCGGCCCGATGTAGTTGAAGCCCATTTCCTCGAACAGGGTGCCGGGCAGGACCATTCCTTTCATGTGCTCTTCCCAGCGCTCGGCAAACTCGTGCAAGGTCGGCGCCTTGGCGAGCACCTTCTTGCCGGACTCGCGCACCCGCGCATAAAACTTGCTGGAAATCAGCCGCGCCAGATAGTGCTGAAAAGCCCCGACCGGCTCGGAGATCGACATTTCGTTGTCGTTGAGCACGACCAACAGATTCGCATCCATCGCCCCGGCATTGTTCATCGCCTCGAACGCCATGCCCGCGCTCATCGCGCCATCGCCTATGACTGCGACAATGTGGCGATCAAGGCCGGCGAGCTTGGCGGCAACCGCCATCCCCAGCGCTGCGGAAATCGATGTTGACGAGTGGGCGGTGCCGAAGGTATCGAATTCGCTTTCGTCGCGGCGCGGGAAGCCGGCCAGTCCCTCCCACTGGCGCAGCGTATCCATCCGCGCGCGCCGCCCCGTCAGTATCTTGTGCGCATAGGTCTGATGCCCGACATCCCAGACCAGCCGGTCGCGCGGGGTGTCGAACACGTAGTGGAGCGCGATGGTCAGTTCCACCGTCCCCAGGTTGGATGACAAGTGCCCGCCCGTATGCGCGACCGAGTGCAACAGGAAGGTGCGCAACTCGTCCGCCAGTTGCGTCAGCCGCGCACGCGGTAACGCGCGCAAAGCGGCAGGGTCGTTGATCGATTCGAGCAATTTGTACATGGCGGGACAGTCAGTTTCTGCGCAGGATGATGAAATCGGCGATCTCGGAGAGGCGCCGCGCGCGATCGCCGAAACCGGCCAGGGCGTCGTGTGCTTCTTCGCGCAGCCGCGCCGCCTTGGCTTTCGCCGCGTCCAGGCCCAGTATGCTCACGTACGTCGGCTTGTTTTGCAAGGCGTCCTTGCCGGCGGTCTTGCCCAGTTGCGAGGACGAGGCCTCGACATCGAGAATGTCGTCAACCACCTGAAAAGCCAGCCCGGCCACATCGGCGAAGCGCGACAGCGCCGCGTTCTGCTCGCCGTCCAGCCGCTCGCCACAACCCGCGCCCAGCAGCACCGCAGCACGAATCAGCGCGCCGGTCTTCAGGCGATGCATGCGCTCCAGCTCGGCCAGCGAAAACGCCTGGCCTATCCCTGCCAGATCGATGGCCTGGCCGCCGGCCATGCCGCGCGAACCGCAGGCAAGCGCAAACAACTGCAGCAGCTCGGCGTTGCGCGCCGGGTCGTCGGCAAGCGCGCCTTCGACGATGACCAACGTCGCTTCGCTTTGCAGCGCGTCGCCCGCCAGCATCGCTGTGGCCTCGTCGAACCACACGTGGCAGGTCGGCCTGCCCCGGCGTATCACATCATCATCCATGCACGGCAAATCGTCGTGCACCAGCGAATAGGCGTGAATTAATTCTACCGCAACCGCTACCCGCTCCACCCGCGTCAGCGGCGCGCGGGTCAATTCTCCCGCGGCGTAAGCCAGCAAGGGCCGCACGCGCTTGCCGCCGCCCAGCACAGCGTAGCGCATCGCCTCGTGCAATCGTCGCGGGTCCAACTCAGCCGGGGGCAGGCGCAGCTCGAGCGCATGCTCGACCTCTTGCTGAATGGCGCGCATCCAGCCCGCAAAGCCCGGCTGCGCCGCCTTTGCGGCGGGCTCGGCGACCACACTCACGTCAAGCCTCCGCCCCGCTCTCGGGCTCGGAGAAATTCTTCAACAAATCGCCTTCGAGAATCTTCACCTGTTCCTGCGCGTTTTGCAGTTGGCCCTGCGCGAATTGCAGGAGCAGGACGCCGCGCCGATACGCGGTAAGTGCGTCCGCCAGCGGCAGTTGTCCGGCTTCGAGATCCGCAACCAGCGTTTCGAGTTCGGCCAGCGCGGCCTCGAAGCTAGGCGGCGGAGCCGCCACAGCGGATGAAGCAGTAGACAAGGCAGGCTTGGGCATGGTGGACAGGGAAAGAGGGGGTGGGAACAGGAACCTGAATGATAGCCGTTTTTTTCCGCACAATCAGCCACCTACATCCGCGGAATGCGGTCCCTTGTCGATCAAGGCCGATTTTCCTTTACCGAACAACCCCTTGTGCGATAAAATCCGAGCTGTAAATGCGGCCTCCCGGGGCGATGGCGCGTGGAGTTCGCGAGCCGCCAGTTGGGAATGGCTGACTTAGCAAAGCTGGCGAGCGGCAAGCCGGGGCACGAGGCCCGCATCGCTCATTGTTGGGTTGGCTGGAAATTCTGGAAAGCGCCATGTCAAATCTCGCCACGGCCAAGCGGCAGGCTGAAGCAACCGCTCTCGCCGCCAATGCGACGCCGCAACTTCCGGTTCATTCGTACTTCGACTCCGCGCTGTTTGATGCGGAAATGCGCTTGTTGTTTGCGCAGGGGCCCGGCTACATCGGCCACGAACTCATGGTACCCGGGACGGGTGACTATCAGGTCCTGTCCTGGCGCAACGATGCGCAGGCGCTGGTGCGCTCGGGAGAGGGGCGCGACCGTCTTGCCCTGCTGTCCAATGTCTGCCGGCACCGGCAGGCCATCATGTTCCATGGCCGCGGCAACGCCCAGAACATTGTCTGCCCCTTGCATCGCTGGACTTACGATCTCAAGGGTGCGTTGATCGGCGCGCCGCATTTCCCCGAAAACCCGTGCCTGAATCTGCGGCACACACCGTTGCAGTCCTGGAACGGGCTGTTGTTCGGCGGACCGCGCGCTATCGCCACCGATCTGGCAGGGTTGAACATTGCCGATTTCGACTTCTCCGGATACCTGTTCGATCGCGTCGAAATTCACGAATGCGCGTACAACTGGAAGACCTTTATCGAGGTGTATCTCGAGGATTACCACGTGGTGCCGTTCCACCCGGGCCTGGGCAACTTTGTGTCGTGCGACGACCTCAAATGGGAATTCGGCGAGCGCTACAGCGTCCAGACAGTGGGCGTGGCCAACGGGCTCGCCCGGGCCGGTACCAGGACCTACGAACGCTGGCAGCAGGCGGTGCGCACCTACTACGGTGACCAGCAACCGCCGCATGGCGCGATCTGGCTCACGATCTATCCGAACATCATGCTCGAGTGGTACCCGCATGTGCTGGTCGTGAGCACGCTCTATCCCCACGGTCCGCAACACTCGACCAACGTCGTCGAGTTCTACTACCCCGAGGACATCGCGTTGTTCGAGCGCGAATTCGTCGAGGCCGAGCAGGCGGCGTACATGGAAACCGCGGTCGAGGACGATGAAATCGGGCTACGCATGGATGCCGGACGCCGCGCGCTGCTGGAACAGGGACGCAATGAAACCGGCCCCTATCAGTCGCCGATGGAAGACGGCATGCGCCATTTCCATGAATTCCTGCGCCGGGAGATGGGCGATCAGTATCGGTAACCGGCGGTGGCGTGCCGGCTGAAGAATGACTATTCACGGAAACCGTTGATGCAAAACTATCGGACCCTCATACGCGCCGGCGAACTCGCGGCGATCCTGAACGACCCGCAACTGATCGTGGTCGATGTCCGCCACGATCTGGGCGACCAGGCCTTTGGTACACGCAAGTATGCGGAGTCGCATATTCCAGGCGCGCATTTCATGTCGGTCGAAAACGACCTGGCCGCGCCCCGGACCGGGCGCAACGGC
>PLYG01000183.1 GCA_003153335.1 Betaproteobacteria bacterium
TCGTCGCCAAGTCGGCGCCCGACGGCTACACCATAGGCGGGGGCACCGTCAGTTCGCATGCGATCAACGTCAGTCT
Organism: Betaproteobacteria bacterium; assembly: GCA_003153335.1. Classification (GTDB taxonomy): domain Bacteria; phylum Pseudomonadota; class Gammaproteobacteria; order Burkholderiales; family Casimicrobiaceae; genus PALSA-1005. The sequence goes on from PLYG01000183.1 coordinate 77, forward strand.
GTACGGCACGCAAATGCCCTACGATCCGGTGAAGGATTTTGCGCCGATTGCGCTGATCGCAACCATTCCCAATGTTCTGGTCGTCAACCCTTCCGTGCCGGCGACCAACGTCAAGGAGCTGATCGCCTACATGAAAGCCAATCCGGGCAAACTGTCGTTTGCGTCGGCCGGCAATGGAACTTCTCAGCATATTTCGGGCGAGATGTTCAAGAGCATGGCCGGGGTCGACATGCAGCACATCCCCTACAAGGGCAGCGCGCCCGGCATCACGGCAACGCTGGCCGGGGAAGTGCAGATGATGTTCGATAACGCAACGATTGCCATTCCGCACATCAAGTCCGGCCGCTTGCGCGCATTGGGCGTCACCACGGCGCAGCGTTCGGCTGCGCTGCCCGACGTGCCTACCATTGCCGACGCGGGCGGACTGACTGGTTACGCGATCGGCTCGTGGCAGGGCGTGTTCGCGCCGGCGGGTACGCCCCCGGAAATCGTCAAGCGCCTGCACGACGAAATCGCAAAGATACTCAAGACGCCGGAAATGCAAAAGCGCCTGTCCGACCTCGGTTCCGATCCCGGCAATCTGTCATCGGCAGAGTTCGGCGCCCTGGTCAAGAGTGACATCGTGAAATTTGGCGATGTAGTGAAAAAATCCGGCGCGAGGATCGACTAGAACGTTCGGGAAGACACACCCATTTCTTCACGGCCGACTGCTCAGTGGCGGCTACCCGCAATTTCCAATCCTTCGCCCGCGATTTGCTCAAATCCAGATTCGAGGTGAGATAGAATTGCCGTTGCGTGCCCGGCCCGTCCGGCACTTCCTTGAAGCGCATCGCAAGTAGTACGGCGGGATCGACTGGCAATAGAGGGTGGCGCGCGCGCTCAGGTTTTTCGGATCGAGCCCCGGCGGCAAGGCAACGCTGTGGCGCACGCTGTCGCCGGCGGGGTAGCCGACCAAATCATGGTGACGGATCACGGGCGGATCATCGAGACGGGTCCGCCGGCGCGCATTTTTGGCCAGGCCGAGAATCCGCGCACGTGGGAGGTTTTGCAGGCCGTGATTGCAAGGGGCTGAGCGAGACAGGACAAATGGAAAAAGGGACTTCGCATGGCTGCAAGGTCCCTTTTTTGATTGGTGGGTAGTACTGGGTTCGAACCAGTGACCCCCGCAGTGTGAGTGCGATGCTCTACCGCTGAGCTAACCACCCGGTTCGCGTATTATAGCAAGACGAGTTCGATTCTCAAAGGAACACCGGATGGTTGCCACGATGCGCGTGTTTTTTGTGTTCGCACTTGCGCTCCTGTTTGCGCTGCCGGCGCCGGCGCAGGAAGGCCCAAAGGGCCCGGTCAGGCTGCTGGTCGGGTTCGCGCCCGGAGGATCGTCCGATCTCGCCGCGCGGATCATCGCCGACAAGCTGAAAGACGTGCTCGGCGTGACGGTCATCGTCGACAACAAGGCGGGCGCCGGCGGGCGCATTGCGGCGGAGGCGCTGAAAAACTCTCCGCCCGACGGCAACACCATCTTTCTCACACCCGTTGTCGTGCCCGTGCTGGCGCCGTTGCTCTTCGCCAAGCTCCCCTATGACGCGCAGAAAGACCTGGCGCCGGTCACGCACGTCGCCAACTATCAGCTCGCGCTGTCTGCCGGCAGCAATCCACCCGCGAAGTCGTTGCAGGAACTCACCGACTGGCTGATGGCAAACCCGGGCAAGGCGAATTTCGGCTCGCCCGCGCCGGGTAGCCTGCCGCATTTCTTTGGTTTGATGGTGGGCAAGAGCATCGGCGTGGACATGCAACATGTGGCGTACAAGGGCGGCGCGCCGTTGCATGCGGATCTGATAGGCGGGCAGATTCCCGTCGCGGTCGATGCACTGTCGGATTGCATCGAGCAGCATCGCGGCGGCAAGCTGCGCATTCTTGCGACGTCGGGCGCGACGCGCTCGCCGCTCCTGCCCGATGTGCCGACGTTCAAGGAACTGGGCTTTCCCATAGGGGGCAACGGCTGGACTGCCATCTATGCGCCGGGCGGCACACCGAAGCCCATCATCGACCGTCTCAGCCGTGCCGTGGTCGAGGTGCTCAAGCAACCTGAAGTCAGGCAGAAGCTGACTAATCTGGGCTTCGAAGTAACGGGCACGAGTCCGGAAGAACTCGCCGCGATCATGCGCGCCGACACTGCAAAGTGGGGGCCGATCATCCAGGCCTCGGGCTTCAAGGCCGACTGATCCAACTGTTCATTTAGCGGATAACGGCAATGGCGGCTGTGCGCAATGTCCTGTTCATCATGTGCGATCAGTTGCGCGCGGATCACCTTTCTTGTTACGGCCATCCGCATCTGCATACCCCTCACATCGACCGGCTCGCGCAGCAGGGTGTGAAGTTCGAACGCGCGTTCGTGCAGTCGGGCGTGTGCGGACCCTCGCGCATGTCGTTCTACACCGGGCGTTACATGGCCAGTCACGGCGCGACATGGAATCGCGTTCCGCTTGACGTCGGGGAGTGGACGCTCGGCGACTATCTGCGCCAAGCGGGACGCAAGGCGGTTCTGGCGGGCAAGACGCACGTGGTCCCGGACCACCAAGGCATCAACCGGTTGCAACTGGATGGCGACAGCGAACTGGAAACGCTGCTGGCAGGCGGCGGATTCACGAGCATCGATCGCTATGACGGTCATTCGCCGCCGGGAAAGGAGAGCGGTTACGCGGACTATTTGCGTGCCCATGGCTACGATTCCGCCGATCCGTGGACCGACTATGTGATTTCAGTGACCAGGCCCGACGGCACCATCGCCAGCGGTTGGAATATGCGCAATGTCGGCAATCCAGCGAGAGTGAAGGCGGAGCATTCGGAGACGCGCTACATGACCGACCAGGCCTTGCGCTTCATCCGGGAGCAGGGCGATGCGCCGTGGGTGATGCATCTGAGCTATGTGAAGCCGCACTGGCCTTATGTCGCGCCGGCGCCGTATCACGCGATGTATACGCCGGCGCAATGCCTGCCGGTCAAGCGCCATGCGATCGAGCGCTCGGATCCGCACCCGGTCTATGCGGCGTACCAGCGCCATGAAGAATCGCAGAACTTTGCGCGCGACGAAGTCGTGGCAACGGTGCGTCCCGCGTACCAGGGCTTGATCAAGCAGCTCGACGACGAACTCGGCCGGGTGTGGGCGGCCTTCGAGGACCTCGGCCGGTGGGACGACACGCTGGTCGTGTTCACTGCCGACCATGGCGATTTTCTGGGCGACCATTGGCTGGGCGAAAAGGAGCAGTTCCATGACACCGTCCAGCGCGTGCCGCTGCTGATTTACGACCCGGATCCCGCTGCGGACGGCACGCGCGGCCGCGCCGAGACACGATTCGCCGAAGGCGTGGACGTGGTGCCGACTTTGCTCGACGCGCTGGCCATCGCCTGGCCAAGCGAGCGCATCGAGGGGCGATCGCTGCTCGACCTGATCCGCCGGCGTAATGCGGATGGCTGGCGCAGCGCTGTCTATTCAGAGCTGGACTACAGTTTTCGCGAAGCCCGGCTGCTTCTCGAGCGCAAGGTGGACGAGTGCAGGGCCTGGATGATCCGTACGGGTGAATGGAAATTCGTCCACTGGCAAGGGTTCCGGCCTCAGCTCTTTGATCTGGTCAACGATCCCGACGAATTTTTTGATCTGGGCGCCGACCCGAAGTACGCGCAGGCGCGGCTGGAGCTGAAAGAGGCTTTGTTCGATTGGCTGTCCCGGCGCAAGATTCGCACGACGATTGCGGACCAGGAAGTGGCCTGGCGCACCAACCGCCACAAACAGCACGGCGTTTTCTTTGGCGTTTGGTAGCACAATAGTGGGGCGCGTGAATCGAACCCGGCGTATGCGGCGCGTCAGGTAGAATTCGCAGCGTTGTCTGTTTTCGTCCCGTACTACGTCCGTTTGGTGCATGATTGGCCGCGACGCGACACCCCGACAAGGACCCAACTGCCGTGAATACCGCCACACCGGGCGTCGTCCGAACCCGTTTTGCCCCGAGTCCGACGGGACATCTGCATCTGGGCAATGTGCGCACGGCGGTATTCGCCTGGGCCTATGCGCGCCGGCACCACGGGCAGTTCATTTTGCGCATCGAAGACACGGATCTGGCGCGCTCGACCGACGAGTACAAGCAAGGCATCCTGCGGGACATGGCGTGGTTGGGCCTGGATTACGACGAAGGACCCATTTACCAGATGGAGCGCATGCCGCGTTACCGTGCGGTGTTGCAGCAGTTTCTGGACGAAGGGAAAGCCTACCGCTGCTACATGACCAGCGCGGAGCTCGATGCGCTGCGCGCCGAACAGATGACGCGAGGCGAAAAACCGCGCTACGACGGACGCTGGCGACCCGAAAATGCCGGGGGCAAGACCCCGCCCCCGGGTGTCGATCCGGTGATTCGCTTTCGCAATCCGGACGCTGGCATCGTCGCCTGGGATGATGCGGTCAAGGGTCGGATAGAGTTCGCCAACGCCGAGCTCGACGACCTGGTGCTGGCGCGACCAGATGGCACGCCCACGTACAACTTTTGCGTCGTCGTCGACGACATCGACATGCGGATCACGCATGTGATTCGCGGCGACGATCACGTCAACAA
>PLYG01000354.1 GCA_003153335.1 Betaproteobacteria bacterium
AGCGCGTGGTCCGCTCGCGGCCGATCGTGTCCAGCGGATGCAGGAACACCGTCCAGCCGAGTTCTTCTGCCTTCGCGTACACGTCCCAGAAGCGCTTTTCATCGAGGTCGGCGCCGTTCACATTGGTGGCGACATACAGGCCGCGCATGCCCGGCAGCTTCGCGGCGCGCTCCATCTCCTTCACCGCAAGCGCCGGGGTCTGCATCGGCACCATCGCCAGGCCGACGAAACGGTCCGGGTGCTTGACATGCGCGGCGCTTGCCGCATCGTTGTAGGCCTGCGCGAGTGCCAAGCCGAAGGCGGGCGACGCCCAGTAGACCATCGGCGCGGTGAGCGACAGCGCGTGGACGTCCACACCCTGGCGGTCCATTCCGGCCAAGCGCAGATCGAGGTTGACGAACTCCTCGTCGAAGGCATTGACGATCCGGTCGGTACGGACGGTGTACTTGGCCCCGGAGCGTTCCAGACTGGCGCCTTCCTTTGCGCCGTCCTTTTCGAACAGCTTCAGCCACTCGGGCGGATACCAGTGCGCGTGGATATCGATGGCGCGGACGCGGTGCGCGCAATGGGAATGGGTGGGGGTATTGGAATTCATGCAATGGCTCCTGGGGGGTGTACGTCTGTTCGGGCCGCTGCGCCGTTGCGTTTTTGCGAAGGGCCGGCGCCGTGGTTGCGCGCAGTTGCCTGATGGTAACGGCCTTCGGCAGCATATACAATTGCAACTAGTCTGTCTCACCAAGCCAACGAGGAGGAAGCATGATTCAGTTCGCCGCTACACTTGATATATGGATGAGGCGTTTCCCCCGCGCCGCGCGGTTCGTGGTGAGTACCGTTGTCTGGGCAGCGCTCGCTTGTGCGGCACTGCCCGCCGCGGCGCAGAGCGCCGACCAGTATCCGAACCGGCCGGTGAAGATCCTCGTGCCGTATGCACCTGGCGGGGCGACCGACATCATCGCCCGCCACTTGTCGATCAAGCTGAGCGAGATGCTCGGGCAAGGCTTCATCGTGGAGAACCGCCCGGGGGCCTCGGGCAACATCGCGCTCGACGCGGCGGCCAAGGCGGCGCCTGACGGCTACACGCTGTTCGTGGGCAACGTGTCCACCAACACGATCAACGAAAACCTGTTCAACACCGTGATGCAGACGCGGCCCTCGCGCGATCTCATCGGGGTCACGAAGCTGGTCGAGATCCCGCATGTGGTGGCCGTCAGCGCGGCCTTTCCGGCCAACACGATTGCCGAAGCGATCGCGCTGGCGCGCAAGGACCCGGGCAAGCTCAATTACGCCTCGGCGAGCCTGGGTTCCTACCCACACCTGGACATGCTGAAGCTGCTGAAGGCCACCGGTACCGACATGACCCATGTGCCCTACAAGGGGGGCGCCAGTCAGATGGTCCTCTCCCTGATCACCAACGAGACGCAGATCGCGTTCATCAATCTCTCCTCCACCATCGAGCACATCAAGACCGGCAAGATGCGGGCAATCGCCACGACCGCGCCTTCGCGGCTGCCCGAGCTGCCCGACGTGGCGACCATGGCCGAGCAAGGCTTCGCGGGCATCGGCACCAACGCCTGGCAAGGGCTGTTCGCGCCGGCGGCAACGCCGAAGCCCATCGTCGACAAACTGTTCAACGCGACCGCCGCGATCCTGTCGAAACCCGAGATGAAGGAGATGCTCGCGCGCCAGATGCTGACCGTGATGCTGTCGAAATCGCCGCAGGACTTCACCGAGCTGGTCCAGAAGGAAACGCGGGAATGGGGTGACTTCATCCGCGAGAACAAGATCAAGGTCGAGTAATTTCACGACGCCCTGCGCAGCGCATTCCCATGGCTAAGTCGCAACAACGCCTGTCGTCACCGCGCTACGATCTCATCATCGAGAAAGACGTCGAGATTCCGATGCGCGACGGCGCGCGGCTCAAGGCCGACATCTACCGGCCGCAAGCCGGCGGGCGCTTCCCCGTCATCGCCAATCTCAGTTGCTACATGAAGGACAAGCTGTGGGTTCCGCCGCCCGACCTGGAGGAGAAGCCCAATCCGACCATGAACTGGGAAACGCCCAACCCGCTGTGGTGGGTACCGCGCGGCTATGCGCTGCTGCGCATCGACGGACGCGGCTCGGGCAAGTCGCCCGGACTCACGGATCCGTGGTCGGCTTCGGAGTCGCGCGACTACTACGATGGCATCGAGTGGGCCGCAAGGCAGCCCTGGAGCACGGGCCGCGTCGGCACCAGCGGCGTCTCCTATTTTGCGATGGTGCAATGGCTGGTCGCAAACCTGAAACCGCCGTCGCTCAAGGCGATGATCCCGTGGGAAGGCGCGGCCGACATGTACCGCGATTTCGGCTATCACGGCGGAATTTTCTCGTTCGGCTTCGTCACCAACTGGTATAACAACCACATGGCACATCACCTGCTCGGCAAGCCGCAGGCGACCGCGCCCGATGCGTTCTCCAAGCCGTGGGTGTGGGAATACATGCGCTACAACCTGGACAGCGACTGGTACCACGGTCGGCGCGCAGCATGGGACCAGATCGACATTCCGTTCTACAGCGCGGGCAACTGGAGCGGGATGGGCCTGCACCTGCGCGGCAATATCGAAGGGTATACACGCGCTGCATCGCGCCACAAGAAGCTGCGCATCCACGCCGGCACGCATTACCACCCATTCTATTCCGAGGAAGGGCGCCTCGACCAGTTGCGCTTTTTCGACTATTGGCTCAAGGGCATCGACACCGGCATCATGCGCGAGCCGCCGGTGAAGCTGTTGATCCGCAAAGGCGGGCACGGCAATTACGCATGGCGCGAAGAAAACGAGTGGCCGCTAGCGCGCACGCAGTGGACAAAATTTTACCTGCGTCCGGATGCGAAGAGCGGCGACGCTGAGTCCGAGGGCGCGCTCGCCACCGCGGCGCCGAAGAAGGCGACGTCGGTTTCGTACCCCGCGAGCGGCATGACCAAGGCCGGCGTCGCCTCGGCTTCGTGGACGTCCACCGCGCTGGCCGGCAGCATGCCGCGCATGGGCGTGTCGTTCGAGACTCCGCCGCTGAACGAGGACATGGAGGTGACCGGCCCGGTGGTGCTGGTGCTATGGGTGGCCAGCACAACCGAGGACATGGATATCTTCGCGACGCTGCGCAACCTCGACGTCGATGGCAAGGACGTGTTCGAACTCGGCCAGCAGAGTCAGCCGGTGCCGGTAGCCAAGGGCTGGCTGCGCGCGTCTCACGCCAAGCTCGACCCGGAATTGTCGTTGCCATACCGGCCGTATCACGCGCACGACGAGCGGCAATGGCTCAAGCCCGGCGTGCCGGTCAGAGTGGAGGTAGAAATCTGGGCGACCAGCATGGTGTTCAAAAAAGGTCATCGCATCCGCCTCGACATCCAGCCGCGCGATGGCATCGGCAGCGCGCCGTACACGCACTATTCAGCGGACTACAACACCGGGACCAATACCGTCTTTGCCGGCGGAAGCCGCGCGTCGTACCTGTTGCTTCCGGTCATTCCGGCCGCGTAGG
>PLYG01000370.1:0-10927 GCA_003153335.1 Betaproteobacteria bacterium
TGTCCGGCGTCCATGGTCCATGGAACACGGCGGGGTCGGTTGTAATCAGAAAAGCGGGGCGGCCGCCACTCAACACGCGCAGCCTATGCCCGGCTATGAGAGCAGCGATTGCGAGTCGCTTTGGCCATCCATGGTGGCGCACGCTCGGCGGAACATACAACGGGAAATCGTAACGAGGGCAAAAAATGAACAAACTGCCGCCAGGAGCCAGCAGCGACCACGCCTTGTCCAGCAGCGAGCGGGGCGCGGTGATGTGTTCGAGAACGAAGGTGCTGAAGATGACATCGAACTCGCCGTTCAGGCCATTGAGATCCCCGATAAAAACGCCGTCTGCCCGGCACTGTAGATAGGGCTGATTGGCTGAGGTGACGTCCTGCGCGGTGTAGTGGACCGCGACGTTCCGATGCTTGCAGAAGTCTGGGAAGCCAGATCTGCCCGCGCCAATTTCAAGAACCCGGCATTTATCCTTGTCCGCAAGCGTCTGCAGAATCTGCTGCAGGACGAATTCCCAACAATCCCGATGGTCGCTCGGGGAGGCGAACGCCATGTACTCGCCGGGATCCGCATAGAATGCGTCCAGTGCGGACCGGAGCTGGCGCACTGCGGGATCGGACTCGTTGGTGATTGAAAACGGCATTTGCTGATTCAAGGCTGCCGTTGGGGGGGGCGCCGTTCCCTGATCCAGGCGGCACGGGAGATCAGGGCGCAGCAACGGTTGGGGATCGTCACGAGTGCCGTACCCACATCGGGGCCGCGCCGCCGCGGAGAAGCCATTGATATGTACTTGCCATCTGCGCGCCGACGGCATCCCAGGAGTACTTTTCCGATACCAGCCGCCTCCCCCGTATTCCCATCATCTTGAGATGTGCAGCAGGCTGTCCGAGCGCCTGCTCGAGCGCAGCGGTGATTGAAGATGTCTCGGGCTTAACCCACCAGCCGCAATCATGCGCGACAAGATCGGCCCAGGGTGCTGCGGTTGTGGTGACAACGGGTGTACCAAACGCTAGTGCTTCAGCGACCGTATTCCCGAAATTCTCCGAACGCGTCGGCAAGACGAAGGCATCGGCGTGAGCAAGCGCGCAATTCTTGAAATTGCCCTCGAGCATCGCCGTAAATGTTACGGTCTTGCGCGGCGAACCGGCCACCGGCAGCATTTGTTCGAGCACGTTGCGATACCCAACAAGATCCGGTCCGGCAATCACCAGCTCCCATTCAGGGAAATCCGCGCCAAGGGCACGCCAAGCATCGAGAAGCATGTCCAGACCCTTCTTTGGGTCGATGCGGCCCATGAACAGCAACCAGCGCCGATCGCGCAATTGTGGAAAGCGGTCCTCCAATAGTCTGCGGGGCGGGATTTCATTTGCCGACGGGACATCGACTGCGTTTGGAATGATGGCGATTGGTTGCGCCAATCCGAACTCCCGGATTCCGTCTGCCTCCATGTCGCTCGTCGCATGGAGCAGGCGCGCGCTCTCCAGATTGCGGTGCTCGTACAGCAGCCCGGCGACCCACTTGCGAACCACGCTGCGTCGGAGTGACCACGGATCGAGCATGCCGCGCGGCGAAATCACCAATGGCAGCTTCGCCCGATTGGCAGTTTGGCGGGCGTAGATGCCAGGAACCATCCACAGTGCATGATTGTGAATGAGGTCGACGCCGTTTGACGCGGCCCTGGAAATGGCCGCCGCCAGAGCTGGGGACCATCCGCGCAACATTTTGCCCGACGCGGTCGGCGTGACGAGAATGGTTTCACAGCCGCCTACTTCGATCGAAACGCCGTGTTCCTGATAGTCAAGCGACGCAATGATGGTGCGCACGCCGGACCGCGATAGCGCTCGCGCCATCCCCGTGACGCTCACTGCGGGACCACCTGTGTTCGGGTTGAGACTGGGCACTACATGTAGCGCGGAAATTGGGTTTATCGGGTTGGTCATGGGCATTGCGCGGCTACCTGTATGCACGCACGAACCGGACTGCCTTCAGCGTCCCCTCGACGGCGTTCTCGACGGAGTATCGTCCGGACACGAGGTCGCGTGCCAGTATCCCCATTGCACGCAATTGCGCCGGGTCCGCCGCCATCTCAACAAGGTTCCTGGCCAACGCTTCAACGTCACCGAATGGGAACAGCGCACCAGTCCTTCCATCCGAGATCAGGTCGGGTCCGCAGCCAACGCGGTCGCTCACGAGAGCCGGCCGGCCACAGGCCATCGCCTCGTTGACCACCAGCCCCCAGGTCTCGCCATAGTCCGACGGCAGCACGAGACAATCGGCGGCGACATAGGCAGACGGGATTTCGGTCTGGTTGAGAAAGCCCGCGAACGTTGCCGACAGCCGGTGCTGATCGACAAAGGCTCGTGCCTGCGGCATCTGTTCCCCGGTTCCCACGATCAGCAAATGCATGGACTGGGTGGATTGTTCTTGCGCGATGCGCAGGGCGGCCAGCAAGTCCAGGATGCGCTTTTTGGGTTGCAGTTTGCCGGCGAAGCAGAAACAAACCGCGCCGACAGGAATATTCCATGCGGCGCGCAGTTCATCACGTCGCGGCGCAAGCAGGGCCGCGGCTGCCATGAAGCGCGCGTTGTCAACGAAATAGGCTGCGTCGAACAGGCTGCTTTCGCGCACGCCATAGCCACGGTAGAATTCCCGATTCGATTTGCCGATTGTCAGGAACGCCATGCATAGCCGCATCAGACATCGGTGCAGAATTCGCACCGGCAGAGGCCGCTTCCGCAACGCGTTGGATTCTCCGCGTATGATCACCGGTACTCCTCGGCTGCGGGCGGCAAGCAGAAGCTGCAACAGCGGCCAGGCGTGCCAGCCGGTAATCAGAACGACATCGGGTGCCAGGTTCCGCAGCATACCTGCGGGTCGGTGCAGGCGCGCTGCGAAAAACCCTGCCGGCCCGCCACGCCCGCGCACGCCGGAAGCCTGTTGCCAGCGATAACCTTCAAGGAGCGGTATGTCCCACTTGAAAGCCATCCCGAATCCAACGCCTTGCTGTTGCGGGTCCGGCATCTGAATGAAGAGCACTAAAAGGTCGATTTCCTCGCGCTTGGCCAAGGCCTGAAACCACGGCACCTGATACTGAATAGGGTGCGTGGCGACAATCAGAACGCGGGGCCTTTCAGCCAATGCCCCTTCTTCGCACGCGAGAGGGGCGTTGCTTGTCATATTGGGCGAACCGGGCTCGACATGACGCGTCGCTGTGTTCCCTTGGCAGGTACCGGCGAAGGGCGCGCTGCCCTCAGAGCAAGCGCCGGCATGGCCAGCAGAAAACCGACGGTCCATCCGATCAGCAACAGAACGAACAGATCGCCGTAGACCTGTGTCGCAACGGTAAAGGCCGCCACATTGGCGAGCAAAAAGGCAACCAGCCCGTATGCGAAACGGGCATGACTTTGGGAAGACCTGGTTGTCACTTCCAGCAGCCGCCGAACGTATCGCCCAAACGCAATCAAGAGCCACCCGCTCAACGCGAGGCCCGGTACGCCTAGTTCCAGCGTTATCTTGCCGAGGCCGGCTTCGGCGGAACCGCTGGTGGCCTCGGAGGTGAAGTGCTGCGCTCCCTGACTGCCCGTTCCAAGCCCCATACCGAACCATCCGTAGAATTCAATAACGTCCGCTACGGATTTGACACCGAGATTCCAGAATCGGTCCGGAATGTCCTCAAATACTGTCTGGCCGCGGTTGGTGTAGGTTTGGTATCTGTCGGCCGAATCGGTAGTTCGATCAACCGATGACAAACTGTCACCCGGGTCAGGCGGGACGAGCCCTATGATCAGCATGAAACCAATGGCCCCCGCGACCGCCGCGCCGACCGCCAGCCGTGCGGCTCCGCTCTGAAACCAGGCCACCAGACAAAGGTATGCACTGAAGAAAATGGCCACCTCGACCAGCATCTTGCGGCGGCCAGTGAGAATGCCCACACTCAAAAGAAACACAACCAGGGCCACGCTTACGATGATTCGGGGCACTGTGAACCGCTTGCCGACGAAGAGCATGGACATGAAACATGCCGTCGTGGCGACGTGCCATGCCGCCACTTCAGAGCCCCGGAAGAAACCGGAGTTTCCTTTTGTATCCGCTCCCAGATTCGTGATAGCGACTCCCTCGCCCACTTCTCCCAGCACCCGCCAGTCGACCCCGGCATATTCGAGGTATACGCTGGATAGCGCCAGCAGTGCGGCCACTATGTAAAGCCACATCCATTTCTGCATTCCCCCCAACCCGCGCCGAATCGCGAACTGATAGGCAAGAACCACTGCCGGGACTGCCGCGAGATAGCTCATAAGGCCGATGCCGGTTACGATCGGATTGAAAAAGCGGACAAAGGAATGCACGGCCTGCGCCAGCACCAGCAGAACAAACAACCCAAACGGCGTCCCTATTTGTTCGCGCCAGCCCTTTATCGAATTGGGGCTCAGCGCTACCCGCGACATTAGAGCCCCGATCCAGGCCGCCGCGAAAACGACGCCTGTAAATACGACGAAATAGACGGGTTGCCCGGGCGTCAGCTTGCGCAAAGGGTCCTGCAGCAAGGCCGTGATTACACAAAGCGTAAATCCCTTGCGCCAGTCCATGATGGCGATGAAGAAAGGAATTGCCAGCAGAGCAAATGCTAATTCAGGCATGTGCAGATTCCTTGTCGGGCTTTGTCGCATAACGCGGCCCGCACAGAAAGAGCGCCAATGCCCAGCACATGCCCCAAACTTCGGCCAGCGCGGTTGCCGGGATCCACCAGGGATGGCGCAGATGGTGCCGGGTCGCCACGGCCCGCAGCGGTCTGGCCAAAAAATCCTTGAGGCTTCGCCAGCCCGCCCAGGTTCGGAGGAAAAAATAGTAGGCGCCCACTGCATGATCGGGTTTAAAGGTAGTCAGATGCTCGCCAAATGTGCGCGTCCCGCCACCTCCAGCCTTCAGATGGTGCAGACAGGCGCGGGGCTCAAAGTAGATGCGGCGTCCCGAAGCACGGAAGCGGTGGGCGAACTCCGCCTCGAAACGGTACGCGACGCGCACAAAATTTTCGTCGAATCCACCAAGATTCAACGCCGTTGTGCGCCGGACGGAGAAATTGCCGCCCATGAATTCGTCGATCCAGGCGGGCTTCAAGCTTGCAAAATGGAATTTCTCATCGGTCGAAAAATCCACTTCCTCTTGCCAGGGCTGGATGACGCGCCCCGCCACGAGCGTATCCACATGTAGCCGGTGCGCGGCGAGATGCGCGCTCAGCAGTTCCGGTTCGGCGCGGATGTCATCGTCGACGAATAGCACGATTTCCTGTGTTGCCTCCAGCAACCCTCGGTTCATCGCACAGGGTATGGATGGCTTGACCAAGCGAAGCCATCGTATACGCTGGTCGTCCGAAAGCGTTTTCAGGCGATCCCCTGTTACACGCTCGTGCGCCTCTGTTTGATCAACCACTACAATTTCGGCAGGGCCCGTGGCAAGCCCCAACAGACTTTCCAGTGTGTCGATCAGTACTTGTTCCCTGCGGTACGTCGGTATGGCAATGGTGATGGGGAGCACACTTTCGTTGGTTTCACTCATTGCTGAAGCCCCGCTTTTCCAAAGATTCGCCGGGCCGCATAGGTTGCCGCGTGAAAGGGGGCATAACCAAGCGCCCGGCCAATAGCCTGAACGCCGCCACGCCATTGGTTTTTACGGACCGCCTCCGCACCCTGGAACAGGCTGCACTCCGCGCTGTAGCGATCCATCGCACGGCGCTCGGCATCCCCCCAGTCCGCCGGCCAGTATCGTTGCGAGACTTCCCGCAGCTCCTCGATAAATCCGGCTTTGGCCCGGCTCGTCTTGGCTCCGTCGTGCAGCCGGAAGGCACTAAGCTCTTGATCCAGGTAATGTACACCGGTACGGGCATCGCGCAAGATCCGGCAGTACAGGTCGTAGTCCATCGTGTAATGAAGGCAACGATCCAGTCCACCCACCCGCGAATATGCATCCCGTGAAAAAAAAGTACATGGCTGGTGGTAGCGAAACCCGCCGGCCCAAAATCGCAAACAATCAGGGAAGCGATAGCCTGCGGGTTGAAAGTGCGATACCGGTTGTTCGGGATCGCCCGTGAATTGCCGATCACCACCCGCGATCAAATCCGCCCCGCTTTCCATATAGGCACGCGCAACGCCAAACAACGCTCCTGGGCGAAGCAAATCGTCAGAATTCAGCCAGTTCAACAAATGTCCACTGGCTCGCGCGAATCCTTTGATGAGTGCATCTGTTTGACCGGCATCGGGTTCACTAACCCACCATTTCAGCCGGTGGGCATGGTTGCGAATGATGTCCACAGAGCCATCGGTACTGCCGCCATCGACCACAATGTATTCAAGTCTCGGGTAGGCCTGAGAAAAAACCGACTCCAGCGTCGACTCCAGATAATTTCGCTGGTTCATCGAAGGAGTAACGAGAGTAATCAAAGGCCAATCAGTCATGGTGAACATTCAGCCTCGGGGAGGCGCGGCCTTTGATCTGTCCATACAAGGCAAGGAAGCGGCCCGCAGTAGCCAGCGTCGAGGATCTGGTGAAAACGACCTAAATGGCACGATCATGAATGATCTTGGAGTGCTCAAAGTACCGATTCCTTCTCGTCCTGCAATACAATGGCGGTTACCCTGTCGGTGATTCCCGGCCCGCGACTTTCTTAGCCCTTTGTTACCAATAGCAACCTTGTTCTACCGTGTCGGAACGCTGCGGGGTTTCGGCGGATGAAGGGCGAACCCAATAGTTGTTGTAAAAGCGATTCACTTCGGGACGATCATCCCATCGGCGACCCCTGATTCCGAATAGTACCTGCGTGGAGCCGCCCAAGTGGATAGCCTGTTTTCCCAGTTGTTTAACGAATGTGGCGAGAGGCAGACCGTACGCCCCAGCTCCGATGATGGCTACATCGAATTGTGTTTGCGCTATGCGCGTACGCATGCTGTCGAGCGCCGCAAACCAGTCCGGGAAGCCCGGATTTTGCCCGGCGATGCTTTGAACGGCGGGCATGGTGAGCAGGTCAAGATCCGGCAAGACCTCCTTTCCGCCAAAAAGCATATGGCGATGTGCATACTGGGTTTGGATGGAACCGGCAAATGGATGTATTACCAAAACCCGGCGGCCAGCCAATGCCAGACTCCAGGGATGTTCATGATAGTAGGCCTCAAGACCCATGGGCAATCCAAGAATGGACTTGGACGCATGCCGCTCCAGCGCTCGTTCTTCATGGCGATCGAACCATAATATTGCCATGAGGTCAGCCATGCTCAACCAGTCGCCGAGCTCCTTTGCGTAGCGCTCCAAACATGCGTTGGTTGGGGAGAAGAACCCGGCGTTGTTTGCAAACGCGTGGGAGACGGTGGGCGACCATCGGGCTGGTTCTCCGCGAATCTGGCTACGCCAGCGTGCAACGTGCCGACTGCCGGCTTGGGCGAGGATACCCTGGTAATTCACCCATACGGCCAGCTCGGCTGACCCGAGTCGCGAAACCATGAACGGCTCCCCTTTGCGTAACAAAGCGAAGATCTTTTCATTGGTCGCCGATGCCGACAAAACGTCGCGTCCAGCAAAACGGGATGTGCGCCGCGAATAAATCATGCGAATCCTTGCAAGCAGCGAAGCGGCTTTTCGTGCGGCCAGAAGGGGTAGAGGGAGATCTCCTTCAGACATGCGTTTGATCTCCACGAAAAAAACGACGAATGCTTCTCCACAGTCTATTCAGGATGAATAGGGGTCTCAACCGACTTTCCAATTGTTGCTTGTATTGCTGCAAAGCATTTCTCTCGGCCGCCAGATTGCGGACCCGTTCCAGAGCGGATTCGAGCCCCAGATGCGCCGCCACCACGCCAACGATCTCAGCTTCGCCGTTTACTGAAAGTGCGTGAGTCTTACCTAACACGTGATGACGATACACGGAAATTTCAGCGTCGATAAAGCCAGGCGGCGCAATCTTCAGAAAGCGCAACCACAAATCCAGATCCATGGCGTAGTGCAAATGCTCGTCAAGCTGCCTACCCGCTTTGCNNTGCGCAAACCAGAACTGTCGCCAGTCATTCAACTGGCAGGGTTCCTGCAACCCGTGTGGCGGCCCGTAATCGCGGAAACGATGACCCTTGTCATCGATGAAGTAACCGCCGCCGATCCACCATTCCCGATCCCGTTGCGCGTCAATATGCTGGCGCAGAGTTTGCAATGCGCCTGGCAACAACAGGTCATCTGAATTCAGCCACCCCAGCCACGCTCCTTTTGCCCGGACAAACCCTTTATTTAGCGCGTGACTCTGCCCCCGGTCTGTCTCGCTCTCCCACCAGACGAGGCGATCCGCATAAGCACGAATGATATCCACTGACCGATCGGTACTGCCGCCATCTATCACGATGATCTCCAGGCCCGGGTCACGCTGGTCCAGAAGTGAACGCAACGTCGCTTCGAGAAACTGCGCCTGGTTGAATGAAGGAACAACGATGCTTATCCAGGGTGACATTGATCAAGCTTTATGGTTGCCGCTGGTTAGCGTGCTCGTCCTGAAGATCTCCAGCCCCGAGTGGCAGGGAACCATTCTGCGATGCACTTGGACTGTGCGGGGCGCGGTGTTCCGCCGAATTTCCTAAGCATCCGCCATTTTTCTCAATCGTTGTTTCATGTGACTCATCTACCCGGGCTCGCTGCCGTCAGCCTGGCCTCGATCTCTCCTACCACCGTAGATATCCGCAGGAGCCACAAGCGCGGAGAAGGTGTGAACTGGCGGATTGCCTCAAGAGGTAAACGCAGCCATGCGGCCGCGGCAACTGACAACTGCGACGGCTGCCCGGTGCGGAGCCTGTCCAGCAGGATACCACTGCGTTTCAGCGACCGACAGAGGCGCAACAGGTAGCCAAATTTCAGTCTGAAGGCAGGTATCAGATGCGTCATCTTCAACTGAGGCTGATAGGCAAGATAGTACCCCAATTCAGGTGCGCATCTGGCCATGTCCGTGTCTCCGCAACTGCCAAGGTTGTTTCCCTGTCGGTCCAGACCGCGTCTCAGGGGATCCTTCGCAATCGTGCAGTAGTATTCCGCGACCTCTTTTCTGATCACCATACCCGCGCCGATAGGCTCCCAGGGGCCGACCTGGTTATAGACGAGTGCCCGCATGGGAAGAGGGCCGAAATCGCGAATGCCAAGCAGATCCAGATATGGTTCCGCCCAGGCCTTTGGAAGGCTCTCGTATTCCGGTTGGATAATGCCGCCAGCAGCCCCGACCTGCGGCTCGCTCACCATCAGTTTAAGCGCCTCATCAAGATAATCGGCTGCCAGCACATTGTCATCGTCAACAAAGACCAGTACCGGAGACTTTGCGGCCTTGATTCCGGCTAGACGGGCAGGAGTAAGCCCGAGTTCAGGTTCAACCAGAATCCTTGTCGCCGGCAACCCGGGCGGAAAGTCAATCCGTTCTCCTACCGATGGAGCACTGCAATTATCGACCGTAATCAATTCCCATTTTTCCCTTGGAAGAGTCTGGGACGTCAGAGCTCCCAGCGTGCGGCGCAATCGCTCTTCATTCGGGTTGTGCGTACAGATAATGACTGAGAGTTCACGTTTCATATTCAGGTCCGTTCTCTACGAGCTACCAAGGTCCTGCCAATAAAACGCTCCGTGTACCGGGATAATATTCCCAGCCCACGTCGGTACCATCTCGGCCATTGCGTCAGAAGCTGAAAGCGAAGGTCAAGCCCGTCCTCACGGGCAAGGCGAGGGACTATCTCATTCATAACTTGTTTCGGTCTTGGAAAACGTGCTGTACCGGCGGCCAGAGCATCCAAAGTGACGTAGTGAAAAAAAACTGGATCATCCACGAACCTCCAGACTTCGTAAGTTGTATTGAACTTGCGCGGTAGAAGGTGCCAGGGTTGCCCCGTCTTTTGCAGGGCAACGGAAAGTCCGACCTGATCCACAAAAAAGCTGCGAGACAATAGCTTGATATCTCCTTCGATTTCCCGGCATACCTCCAGCCAATGCATGGGCAAGGAGGAACGATGATCGGCACAGATGACACCGGAACTTAGGAAGGGTGGGATCATGACTTTTGCAGGTTCCGGCGCATTGCCATACACATACGTCTTCCATACCTCGATTGTCTCCGATGGGAAAGGCACATTCAGCCTTTGATATAAAGCTCGCCAATCGTCGGAAAAGGATTCCGGTGTGTCTACGGCAACGCATGCCGCAGGCTCGGAGATTGACGTTAAATAGGGCAGCGGGTCTCGCAGGAAAATTATGTCAGCATCGACAAAAATTCGTCTTTCGCCTTCTCCAATGCCATGCAATGTATATAGCTTGTTATATGTCAAATGCCGTGCAGGGACTGAATGCAGGTCGGTCAGCTTGTCCGGCAGGAATTCGTTATGAAAAGAGACCACATCCACGTTGTGGCGTTCATAGAAGCGGAGTGCCCGATCGGACGGCGGCGGCAGGTTGGTGGGACAGTATGCAGACACCAGGACATCGTTACCGCACACATACCGGATCGATTTGATGCAGAGCATCGAATACTTATCGAACCCCAGGCCGTGAGAATTGAGGACAAATCTCAGTCTGCGATTAATCACAGCAGATTGGCCTCCATAACTGTGTTTTTCGAAAGTCATGGGGGCATTGGCGGAAATAGTCTACGTAGAGAGGCCATGGAAGTTTACCCGATTACCATTCACCGACGAAACCCCGCCCGCAATGTCGTTTGCTTCCGATAGCGATTTACGTTCAATGGTACTCAACACATACTCCCGCGATGTCCTAAAGTCTGCGAAATGCCACCCGTTTCGATCGCCATTTACTCAACAGGTCGCGGCTACCGCGGATTCCTGGTGGCATCGGGCGGCTCGGTGGTTTGATTCCCAAAGATGCCAATCGCCGCAAGACGCCCCGCATGCACGGCACATAGCCATCATACAGTTTCAGC
>PLYG01000370.1:10939-11238 GCA_003153335.1 Betaproteobacteria bacterium
GCCGCTCTGTTCGGTGTAATCGTAGACCGGATCGTATGCGTGATCCGTAGTCAGGACGTGCTTGCCGCTTTCTTCGAATTCCTTGAGCATGATCGCAGATATTGCAATCTTCTCCGATACGCGCACCGGGTAGAACATGCGCGAATGCCCAATTTCTGGTGTTATGGCCTACAGCGGATCTTTCGCATTTTGGTTGCGGGTGGCAAAAGTATTTCACTATCCGTACACTCCGTGAGATTCATCGTTACCGCCGTGGCGACTTCGGACCCTAATTCATTGATATTCTGGAAAACCGACCC
>PLYG01000079.1 GCA_003153335.1 Betaproteobacteria bacterium
TTCCACATCAGTTTGGATCGCACCCCGCGCCGGTCTTGAAAGCCAATATGGACTAATATTGACTT
Organism: Betaproteobacteria bacterium; assembly: GCA_003153335.1. Lineage (GTDB taxonomy): Bacteria > Pseudomonadota > Gammaproteobacteria > Burkholderiales > Casimicrobiaceae > PALSA-1005. The sequence continues at coordinate 66 of PLYG01000079.1, forward strand.
AGTCCACTAGGAGCGATTATGCAAAAGGTAAACATTCACGAGGCAAAAACACAGTTTTCGCGGTTGGTTGATGCGGCCGCCAATGGCGAAGAAATTATCATCGCCAAGGCGGGCAAGCCGACCGCCCGCTTGGTTCCGCTAGCACGCGTCAAGACGAAGCGGCGCTTTGGTGCATTAAAGGGAAAAATCCGGATTGATAACGATTTTGATGCGTCATTGCCGGGTGACCTTATCGCAGCGTTCGAGGGGCGCTGATGCGCTTGCTTCTTGATACCCAACTCTACATTTGGGCTGTAATGGATAACCGCAAGCTCACCAAGGCGGCGCGCAAGATAATACTCGACGCGGACGATGTGTTTGTGAGTGCGGCAAGCATTTGGGAAGCTGCGATCAAAGCCGGCTTGGGAAAGCTGGATGCCGACGTGAATCTGCTTGTCTCGGAGATTGAGTCAAGCGGGTTCATTGAGTTGCCTGTGCGCGCCGCCCACGCCGCGATGGTGCGCAATCTGCCGGACATCCATCGCGATCCGTTCGACCGGTTATTGATCGCGCAAGCCGTTAGTGAACCGCTTCGGTTTATTACGTCGGACGAGTATCTTGCGGCGTACTCGGATCTCGTTATCACGGTTTGATAATAATAATGCCGGTTTAGAAAGAGCCTGCTCAATTTGACTAGGCGTCGAGGATACCGGTCCCGCGCAGGTGCGCAATGATCAGTTCGGCGGCGTCTTCCGGCGCGACGGCGACGGTGTCGATTCTGACCTCGGCGTGTTCCGGTGGCTCGTAGGGCGAGTCGATGCCGGTGAAGTTCTTGAGGTCGCCGCGCCGCGCCTTCTTGTAGAGCCCTTTGGTGTCCCGCTGTTCGGCCACGCTCAGCGGCGTGTCCACGAACACTTCGCAGAACTCGTCCTTTTGCACCAGATCGCGCGCCAGCCGCCGTTCCGCACGGAACGGCGAAATGAAGGACGCCAGCACGATCAGGCCCGCGTCAACCATCAGCCGCGCGACCTCGGCAACGCGGCGAATGTTTTCGACGCGGTCGGCTTCGGTGAAGCCCAGATCCTTGTTGAGCCCGTGTCGCACGTTATCGCCATCGAGCAGATACGTGTGCCGCCCCAACGCGTGGAGCTTCTTCTCGACGACGTTGGCAATCGTCGACTTGCCGGAGCCTGACAATCCGGTGAACCACACGACGCACGGCTGGTGCCCGTTGAGCGCCGCATGGGTTTTCTTGTGGACCTCGATCGCCTGCCAGTGGATGTTCTGCGAACGGCGCAGCGCAAAGTGCAGGAGACCGGCGGCGATCGTGTTGTTGGTCAGGCGGTCGATCAGAATGAAGCCGCCGGTATCGCGATTTTCCGCGTAAGGATCGAAGGCAATCGTCTGGTCGAGATGCAGGTTGCATACGCCGATCTCGTTCAGATGCAGCGTCTTCGCCGCCAGATGTTCTAGGGTGTTGACGTTGACCTTGTACTTCGGTGTGGCGATGGTCACCCCGACGGTTTTTGGCCCGATCTTCAGTAGATAGCGCCGCCCCGGGAACATCTCGTCCTCGCTCATCCAGATGACCACCGCCTCGAACTGGTCGGCGATGCCGGGCGGCGAGTCCGGGGTCGCAAGCAGGTCGCCGCGGCTGATGTCGATCTCGTCGTCGAGCGCAAGCGTGATCGAGTGGCCGGCCGTTGCCTGCTCGAGATCGCCATCCTTCGTCACGATGCGCGCAACCGTGCTCTCCTTGCCCGAAGGCAGGACGCGAACGCGGTCCCCGCGCCGAACGGAACCGCCCACCACCCGCCCGGAAAACCCGCGGAAATCGAGATCGGGCCGGTTGACCCATTGCACCGGCATCCGAAACGGGCGGCCCTGCACAGCGTCCTCGACGGCCACGGTCTCCAGGTAGTTCATCAGGGTCGGACCGCGATACCAGTGGGTGTTCGCGCTCGGTGCCGTGACGTTGTCGCCCTTCAGCGCTGACAGCGGGATGCAGACGATGTCCTCGAGCCCGATCTGCTGCGCGAACGCGCGGTACTCCGCTTCGATGCGGTCGAACACTGCTTTGGAGTAACCGACCAGGTCCAGTTTGTTGATGGCCAGCACCACCTTGCGGATGCCGAGGAGCGAGACCAGATAGCTGTGCCGCCGGGTCTGGGTCAGCACGCCCTTGCGCGCGTCGATCAGGATGATGGCGAGGTCGGCGGTGCTCGCGCCGGTAGCCATGTTGCGGGTGTACTGCTCGTGTCCGGGGGTGTCGGCGATGATGAACTNNGGTGATGCCCTGCTCGCGCTCCGCGTTCAGGCCATCCGTGAGCAGCGCGAAGTCGAGAGCGCCGCCCGGCGTGCCGAACTTCCCGGACTCCGCTGCGAGTGCGGCCAGCTGGTCCTCGTCCAGCATCTTCGATCCGTAGAGCAGGCGGCCGATCAGCGTGCTCTTGCCGTCGCCGATGCTGCCACAGGTGATGAATCGCAGCATTCCCTTGTGCTCATGGGATTTGAGAAATTGCTCGATCTCCCGGGCGATCAGAGCGGAGACGTGCGCCATCGGAAATATCCCTCCTGTTTCGTTTTCTCCACGGATCAAATGATACCGATCGATTCACTGCTGCAAAATAATCCACAAACCGAAGCTCGCCGGAATACTGGTGAAGCCGCCGCCATAGATCATAGTCCATGACCAAGTCCAGAGTCTCATCGAAACTGCCGACGGCCTTCCAGCCTTGGTACGGATCAGCACAGTACGTGCGATAATCCAAAAAGGTGATTTTGATCGGACAATGGAAAATTCCCGCAGTTGTGAACCGATCCCAACCAAAGATTCCCGTCGCAGTCGTCGGATGCGGCTATTTTGGCGCCCGCCATGCCGCAATTTATGCCGAGCATCCCTCGGCCCAATTGGTTGCGATTGTTGATCCTTGCACCGAGGCACAAAACATCGCGGAAATTCACGGCGCGGCCTGGTTCAAGGATATCGACGAATTGCCCTCTGGGGTGCAGGCGGTATCGGTTGCAGTTCCCGCGCAGTACCACGCAGAAGTAGGTTGTCGACTGCTGGAGCGCGAGCATCATGTGCTTCTGGAAAAGCCCATGGCGCTCAATCTTTCTGATGCCGACAGGTTGATCGGGACTGCAAAACGGAAGGGGCTCGTGTTGCAGATCGGCTATGTCGAGCGTTTTAATCCTGCCGTCGCTTGGGTAAATCGGGAAGTCAGTCTTCCGCCGGTATCCCTTGAGTTTGTCCGCCTCGGTCCGCCTTCAGAACGACACAGCGTACTTGACGTGGTCTTGGACTCGATGATTCACGACATCGATATGGCGCTCCACTGGACTGGCGAGTCGCCCTGTGCGATCCGGGCCGACGGCTCATCCGTCGGCGGGCCGATTACCGGAGTTGTCAGCGCTGAGATTGAATTTCCTGGCGGCACGTCGGTGCGCCTGACCGCAAGCCAGGTCAGCGCCGAACGCGTTCGCAAAGTCACCATCATGACCAAACGGACTTGTTACATCGTAGATCTGCTACATGGCACGGTTCGAACCAGCGGAGATTTTCAACGCGATCTGCCGGTAATCGGCAACGTCTCGAGCGTGTCCGGCAAAGAATCGGTCAAGAGCCCGCTATATAGGGAAATCGATGCGTTTCTGAGGGCGGTGTCGCTCGGTCTGGCGTCGCCGGTGAGCGGAGCGGAGGGCCGCGCCGCCTTGGCCGTTGCCATCGAGATATCGACACAGATTCGCAGTCATGCGCGTTCCGTTTCTTGACCTTCGCGCGGAACACGCGCCCATTCTCGACGAGCTGTACAGCGCTATCGGCGAGGTTCTGGAAAGCGGGGTTTTTGTCGGCGGCGAGCAGGTACTCGCCCTGGAACGGGAGCTGGCCGATCATCTGAACGTGCACCACGTGATTGGGGTCAATTCCGGAACCGATGCGCTGAGGCTGGCACTCGAGGGACTTGGAATCGGCGCCGGAGACGAAGTTATCGTCCCGACCTACACCTTTGTCGCAACTGCCGCGGCGGTAAAACACGTCGGTGCGCGGCCGGTGTTTGTCGACAGCGGAATTGATGGCTTTCTCATCGACGCGCAAGGCATTGAGGCCGCGATTACGCCGCGGACACGAGCCGTTATACCGGTCCATCTGTTCGGCCAGGCCGCGGCGATGGATGAAATCCTCACCCTGGCCAAACACCGTGGACTGCTGGTGCTGGAAGATGCGGCGCAGGCATTTGGGGCGCGCTATCGGGACAACTGTGTAGGTACGCTCGGCGATGCGGGAGCGTTCAGTTTTTACCCGTCGAAGATCCTCGGCGGGCTGGGCGATGGCGGATCGATTGTCACCAACGACAGTGCCCTGGCCGCGAAGCTGCGACGATTGCGCAACCACGGGCGGGAGAGTCATACAAGCCATCTTGAGGTTGGCCACAACAGCCGTCTGGATGCGCTGCAAGCGGCTGCGCTACGCGTGAAACTTCGCCGGGTGGACGCTTGGAATGCACAGCGCCGGGAGATCGCCGCGATTTATCGTCAAGGGCTGGCCAACCTGCCCGTTGTTCTGCCTCCAGTGGAACAGCGTTCGTTCAATCATTTTGTCATTCGGGCCTCTTGTCGGGATCGGCTCAAGACATGGCTGGCCGATCGAGGCGTCGAAACCGTCATTTACTACGCAGTGCCGTGCCACCGCCAGCCGGCTTTTGCAGCAGACCTGACGGTTTCCAGCTTCCCCTTTGCGGAGCAACTTGCGCAAAACGCGCTGGCCCTGCCCCTTTATCCATCGCTGCCGGACGTCGCGGCAATCCATGTATGCGAGCTTATCCGCGAGTTTTTCGATCGTGTGCAGTGATCAAGTACAGGCATGGCGCGCCACGCTCACCCGGGCTGAGCGTGCAGCGTTCGCGAGCGTTGCGGGCGATCTGCTGGATGCATTGGGGTACGACCCATGAGCCAGCCACTAACGGTACTGCTTACCAACCTGGCCTTGAGCGGTCGCTCCGGAACCGAGATCCAGACGCGTCACATTGCGCTTGAATTGCTGCGACAGGGACATAGGCCGCTGGTCTATACCCCCGTGCTCGGCCCGATCGCAACGGAACTCAGGAACGCATCGATACCCGTGGTTACGGATCTGAACAATATCGCGCAGCCTATCGACATCGTGCATGGCCATCACCTGCCGACTACGGTGGCCGCGGTGGCTCGCTTTCCGGAATCCCCTGCCATCTTCGTCTGCCATGACTTCACCGCGTGGCACGATTCCCCGCCTCAACTGCCGGCGATCCGTCGTTACGTGGCCGTCGATGAAACCGTGTACGACCGCCTTACTCTTGAGAGCGGTATTCCGGCGGACAAGGTCTGCGTCCTGTTGAATGCCGTGGATATCAATCGCTTCGTGCCAGGCGCGTTGCTGCCGCCCAAACCTCGGCGTGCCCTTGCGTTCGCCAAGAACCAAGGGCACATCGCTGCGATAAGTGCGGCCTGCGCGCAACGGGGTATTCATCTCGACGTTATCGGGCAGGCCGTTGGCCGCGTCATCGACGCGCCAGAACACGCCATTCCGGGCTATGACCTCGTCTTCACCTCGGCGCTTTCGGCAATGGAGGCGATGGCATGCGGTCGGGCGGTGGTGGTCTGCGATGGCCGCGGACTGGCCGGGATGTGCGACGTACCCAGGTTTGCCGCCTGGCGGCGATTAAACTTCGGTTTGCGCACCCTGCGCCAGCCCCTGACGCCAGAGACGATTGGCGCAGAAATTGACCGCTACGACGCGGCACAGGCAGCAGAAGTCACCACTCGGCTGCGCGCCGAGGGCGGCCTGGCCGTCTATGTTGAACAACTGACGCTGCTGTACGAAGAAGTGCTGAAAGAGCATCGCCGGATGCCGCATTCGGCGTACGATCTTTCGCGAGCCATCGCCACGCACCTGCAGGACTGGTATCCGAATGCCGAGGGTCTGCCCTGGCTGCGCGAGCGCCAATCGCTTCTGGAAACAATCGATGATCTATTGTACGGTGCACACTGCGCGCCGCTGGGCACGCCCCTGGCTTTCGGCAGCGGGGAAACTCGCCGCTGGTGGCAGAGGATACGCGGATTCTCGATACCGGAAGACTGGGGAACGTGGACTGACGGGAGCCCGGCCATCGCCCTGTTTCGCGTCGGCAAGGCCTGCGAGCTGCACGCAGAATTTGTTATGCATCCGTTTGTGCCTGACAAGGATCGCGAAATTTCGGTAGACGTCACGGTCAATGGTCTGCGGCTCGATACGTGGCACTTCCGCGGGCCTGACAGTATCGAGCCGCGAATGCATTATTTGCGTATTCCCCAGGAGGTCATTGGCGAGGACGGCGCAATCTGGTTGGTGTTCGCCATCAAAAACTCTCGCTCACCAAATCAGCTTGGCCTGTCGGACTTGGATCCGCGTTCGCTCGGAATCGGATTGCGGCAGTTGACTCTGCGAGTGGCGCCCGGTTGAGAATTTATTCAGGAAGGATTCCGGCCCGACACGCACGCCGACGCCGTGGAGCAGCCCCGTCGCATTCATTGCCAGTTGCGCGGACCCGACGCCTATCTGCAGATTCTTGCCGGGTTGCCGGCCACGGTGGCGCCTTCCGGCACATCATGAGTCACGACGCTGCCCGCGCCGACGACAGCGTTGGCGCCGATCGTCACGCCGGGCAGAATAACGCTTCCGCCGCCGACCTTGGCCCCACGGCAGATACGCGGATAGGTCATATCGCTCCCCGTCAACTTGTCGTTCAAAGTCACGACGCCCGGGCCTATGAAAACGTCGTTTTCCACTACGACCCCCCGCGTGATATGGCAAGCGGTCTGGATCGAAACCCGGTCTCCGATCCTGCAGTCGCAAATATTGCAGTGGGATCCAATGGTGGATCCCTGGCCGATCGATGCACCGCTGTGTATCAGCGTCATGGACCCAATGCGGGCTGCGGCGCCAATAACAACGTCATCCTGCACCTCGGTGAGCGCCGGATTGTAGAACCGAACATCAGGAAAGCGTTTTTCCAGCTCGTGCACGGTTGGTCATGCCTTCGTAATCGTGTGGGCTGATTCATAGAGCAGGCAGCCGATCAGCGTGCTCTTGCCGTCATCGATGCTGCCGCAGGTGATGAACCGCAGCATTCCCTCCTGCTCATGCGATTCCAGACATTGCGCGATGTCCCGGGCAATCGGCGCGCCGTCGCGCTTGGAGACGGCCGCTGGAGGTGCGTCAATGTCATTATCCACCACCCTCGATTTCATTGGGTCAGCCAATGCTTGAGCCGAGCGAGCCTCCACCGTAACGGTAGTGGAATAAGCTTCGCCCACCAAGGCACAAATCCACTGTGGCGTCGGACAACGGCAACGCCTTCCCGATAATGTTCGAAGCGATTGTTCCTTGATTTGGTATCCGCGTGCTCACGATTGATCGCCGCAAAATGATCCACAAACCGCAGCTCGCCAGAATTCCGGTAAAGCCGCCACCATAGATCATAGTCCATAACCAAGTGCAGATTCTCATCCAAACCGCCGACAGCTTCCCACGCCGACCGTCTGATCAAAGTCGCCGGTTGCGAAATGATGCAGCGCCTTGCCAGGCGGCGAATATCGAATGGTTCGACCCACACGGGTGATTTCTCCTGTGTTCCCTCGATCAGATTCCAGGCCCGGCCATAGACGGCCGGTAATGAGGGGTCGGCCTCAAGCACCCTGAGGAGGGCGGCCAGACCGCCAGGCATCAACATATCGTCGCTATTCAGCCAACAAACATAAGGCGCTCGGCCACGGGCGATGCACTCGTTGATCGCGGCTGCTTGTCCGGCATCCGGGTGGCTGCGCCAGCCGGCAAGTTGCGGAGCGAACTTTTTGATTATCTCCAGCGATCCGTCCGAAGATCCCCCATCGGCCACGAAAACCTCCACCGGTAACTGTTGGACGAAGATCGACGTCAGAGCATCCGCGAGATAACGGCCCTGATTGAGCGAGGGCACGGCAATGGTGATCAGTGTGGGGGGATGCAAAGCGACCCTTCAGGTCAAGGCGACGAAGCTGTTGCGCGGTCTGTGTCGCAAGCAAGATAGTGTAACGACTGCGCGGGATTCAGCGTCATCGCAACTGGATGTCGGACAGCAACGACGCAAAACCTCTACCGATGGCGGCGCCAAAGCGGCGCGCGATCCATTCGGTGAAGGATGGGCATTTCAACCGCACGACCCGAAGTATCCTCGACCTCTGTACCCTCGTCAAATGCCCATTTTTATTTTCAAATCCCGGAGGGAATCTGTTTCCGTCGCTCCCATACGCGTAGCGACTGGAATTAATCGGCAATGTCGGCGACAATGGCCGGTAATCGAACCGACGGTCCGAGCGGACTTCATCGCCGCTCCCATCGAATTCCCAACCGCCAAAAAATGACAAAATCTCCGACCCGTCGAACGGACAAGGCACTGCGCGTGCGCCGAGTCGCGATCGACACGTATCGCGAAAATGTTGCCTATCTGCATCGCGATTGTCTCGTGTATCGCACCGAGGGCTTTCAGGCCCTGTCCAAGATAGAGATCGCCGCCGGCAAGCGGCATATCCTCGCAGTGCTCAATGTCGTCGACGATTCGGCGATTGTTGCGCCTGACGAACTCGGACTGTCGGAACAGGCCTTCGCCCACCTCGGGGTCGACGAAAAAACTCAGGTCCGCGTAGACCACCCCGAGCGCCCGAAATCGCTCGACGCGGTCCGCCGAAAGATCGCCGGACAGCAACTGGATCAGGCCGACTTCGGCGCCATTATTGGCGACATCACGCGGAACCACTATTCGAAACCGGAAATTGCCGCGTTTATTGTGGCAGCCAGCCAGAACGAACTCGGCCGCGACGAGATTCTGTACCTGACGCGGGCAATGGTCGATTCAGGCGAGCGTCTCGACTGGCAGGAGCCCATCGTCGCCGACAAGCATTGCATCGGCGGCATCCCGGGCAATCGCACGTCGATGCTGGTGGT
>PLYG01000497.1 GCA_003153335.1 Betaproteobacteria bacterium
GCCGAGCACCAGCAGCATGATGTTGATCAGCATCAGGATCACGTCCCTGTTGTTCGAAAGCGTCAGGAAAAACGCGGTGATCTTGGCCGGCAGCTGCATCAGCGCCATGACGTAGCCGAAAGCCGACGCGCAGGCGATGAGCGTCATCACCATCGCCACCGTCTTCAACGTGCGGTGCACCAGCGCGGGCAGGTCGCGCCAGCGGTAGTCGCGATAAATGAACATGGTGACGAATAGCGCCCACACGCAGGCGACGGCGCCCGCCTCGATTGCGGTGAAGATCCCGCCGAGGATGCCGCCGATGATGATCACGATCGTGATCAGACCCCAGAACGCGTCGAGGCTGATCTTGAGCGCCTGGCGGATCGGCACCGATTCGCCGCGCGGGTGGCCATCGCGATAACCGACGTAGATGACCAAAGCGATCAGCGCTGCGCCCAGCAGCAGGCCGGGAACGATACCGGCCATGAACAGGCTGGTGATCGAGATCAGCCCGCCGGTCGCGAGCGAATAAATGACCGCGTTGTGGCTTGGCGGCACGAGGATCGCCTGCACCGACGCACAGATCGTCACGTTGGTGGCGAAGGCACGCGGATAGCCGACCTTGGCCATCTGCGGAATCATGACCGAGCCGATGGCCGACGTGTCCGCAACCGACGATCCGGAGATGCCGCTGAGAAACGTGGTGGCGATGATGTTCACCGCCGACAGCCCTCCGCGAACGCGGACCATGCCGACGAGAACGTTGGCGAATGCGACCAGGCGTTTCGCCATGCCCCCCTCGGCCATGATCGCGCCAGCCAGCACGAAGAACGGTATGGTCAGCATCGCGACTTTGCTGACGCCATCGGAGACCTTGAGCATCACCGCTTCGAGCGGCAAGTCGATCCACATGGCGCCGGCGATGGCAGCGAGCCCGAGCGAATAGGCGATCGGCACACCGAGTGCGAACAGGATGAAAAGACAGCCGAGGAGGACGGCGATATCCATTGCGACAGCTCCGGGATGGTTTAGTCGAACGCGGCGGGCTGGTGGGCGTCGCCGGAAGTGTGTACGGGCCGGCCGATGGTCACGTGCTCGATGACGAACAGCAGCAGGATCAAGCCGCCGATTGGGATCGGCAGATAGGTCACGCCGACCGACAGGAACGGGAAATCGGCGATCGAATTCGACCACGTAGCCTCGACCAGCCCGATGCCCTTGACCAGCATGAACAGCGCCATTGCCGCCATCAGCAGCTCGACGATCAGATCGCTGACCCGCCGCCAACTAGCCGGCAGCTTGTCGACGAGCAGCGTCACGTTCATGTGCGACCCCAGCCGGTAACACGCTGCCGCGCCGAAGAAGGTAAGGACGATGGTCAGCAGCACCGCCATCGGCTCGGGCCACGACGCCGCCCGATTGAGCACGTAGCGCGTATACACCGCCCAGGGAATCACCGCCGAGATCAGCACCAGCGACGTACCGGCGATGATCGCACAAGCCAGATACAAGGCGTCCATCGCCTTGCGGTAGAGAACCGACATGGTTTCCCCCGATGCTGTTGATCAGGGCCGGCCGGTCGAATGGCGACCGGCCCTGATTCTCGCGCTGATGACGGACTGCGAACCCGTGAACGGTTTGTCGGTTACTGAACGGCCTGGATACGCTTGATCATGTCGGCGTACTTCGGGCCGTATTTGTCCCACACCGGCTTGGCTGCATCCTGGAACGGCTTCTTGTCGGCGATCTCGGTAATCTGGATCCCGGCCGCCCTGGCTTTATCCATTGCGTCTTTCTCGTACTTCTCCCACAGCACCCGCTCCTCCTGCTGCGACTCGCGGCCGAACTTGACCAGCAGCGCCTGATCTTCCTTCGACAGGGTGTCCCAGGTCTTGCGCGAGAACACGACCATCTCCGGGACGATCAGGTGCTCGTCGAGCGTATAGAACTTGGCGACCTGATAATGATTGTCGAACACGAAGCTCGGCGGATTGTTCTCCGCGCCATCGACCACGCCGGTCTGCAGGGCGTTGAACACTTGGTCGTAGCCCATCGACACGCCATTGCCGCCGAGCGCGTTCGTCATGTCGATAAACATCGGGTTGCCCATGACGCGGAACTTCATGCCTTTGAGGTCGGCGATATTGCGGATCGGCTTCTTGGTGTCGTAGAGGCTGCGTGCACCGGCGTCCATCCATGCCAGCGCGACCAGCCCCGCCTTTGGATTGTTGGTGACCTTGTCCATCAACTCCTGGCCGATCGGCCCGTCGATCACTTTTTGCATGTGCGCCGTGCTGCGGAACAGATACGGCATGTTGAAGACGTTGAGTTCGTCGATGACCGGGCCCAGCGCGCCGACGCTCACGCGCGCGAACTGGATGACGCAGCTGCACTTCTACACGGGCGGCGAGTTGTCCTCACGCCGCCCTGCAATTCATAGGAAATTCATCTTGCCAACCAGCCGCCATCGACCGGCAGCACCACGCCGTGCACGTAATCGGCCGCCGCCGACGCCAGAAATACCGCCGCGCCGCCGATCTCCTCGGGCTTGCCCCAGTGGCCAGCGGGAATCCGCCCAAGGATCGCGGCGTTGCGATCCCGATCCGCGCGCAAGGCCGTGGTGTTGTTGGTCTCGAAATATCCCGGCGCGATCGCGTTGACGT
>PLYG01000250.1 GCA_003153335.1 Betaproteobacteria bacterium
CGGCGCACGCTTGCCCGCCGCACCCGCCAGCCGGTTGATCCGGTCGAGCTCGGCACCGGATTCCACGTTGAAGCATTTGATGCCATGCGCGAGTGCAAGACGGACTTCATCTTCGGTTTTGCCCACGCCCGAAAAGATCGTCTTGGCCGGATCGCCGCCCGCGGCCAGCACGCGCAGGAGTTCGCCGCCCGAGACAATATCGAACCCGGCGCCCAGTCGCGCGAGCACGTTGAGCACGGCGAGATTGGAATTGGCCTTCACCGCGTAGCAGATTTGATGGGGGCGCGACGCAAAAGCCCGCTCGAATGCGGTGTAAGCCGCGGTGATCGCGGCGCGCGAGTAGACGTAGCAGGGCGTCCCGAACTGTTGGGCAAGCGCGGGCAGCGCGACATCCTCCGCGTGCAGTACGCCGCCCTTCAGCGCAAACGCGCTCATGGCAGCGTCGCTGGTGACGGTGCTGCGGGAGCTGCCGGTGCTGCGGGCGGTGCAGTCGGTACGGGCCGCGCAGGCGCTGCGGGGACTGGGGACGCCGCCGCCGGCTGCGGTGCCGGCGCCTTGCGCAGCACGAGGTCGCCCTTGGACCCGCACGCCACCAGCATCAGCGACAACGCGGCCGGCGCCCAGGCCAACACAATGCGGGTTAACATTCGTGTATTCATCCCGCGAGTGTAGCAAAAACATGACTGAATCCGAATTCATCGCCCTGACCGATCGCGTGCTCAATCTGATCGGCGAGGCGCTCGACAACAGCGACGCGGATCTCGACTGGCAGCTCAACGATGGCATCCTCGAAATCGACTGCGAAGACGGCAGCGGCGCCGGCGGCAAGATCATTCTCAACCGTCATGTCCCGAACCGCGAGCTGTGGCTGGCGACGCGCGGCGGCGGCTATCACTACCGGCTAGGGCCTGCGCAGTGGGAGAACACCCGCGGCGGCGGCGATCTGCGGACCGAGCTGACGCGGGCATTGGCCGCGCAGGGTGGCGTCGCGATTGCGTTGCCGGCGTTGCCCGCTTGAGCGCAAGCGTCCCGCGGTGGTCGACACGGGATAAAACGGCGTTACGTCGAACCCCCGACATCGCGTAGGTGGGGTGATGAGTATCGCTTCGCTCGACCCAGCCTATGGCTCGATCAGCGGCGCCATTTCGCGCAGGCGCTTTTCGGCATCGCGATACGTAGGGTAGAGGCCGGCAACGGTCGTCCAGAAGCGGGGGCTATGATTCATTTCGCGCAAATGGCTGACCTCGTGCGCGATGATGTAGTCGGCAAGTTCAGGCGGCAACTGGATCAGCCGCCACTGCAGCCGAATCAGCGACCGGCCGGCATGATGCTCGCAGCTGCCCCACTGGGTACGGGAATTCGATAGCCTCACCGCGGGCGCCGCCAGACCCAGCCGTGCGCAACACTGCACCACGCGCTCCGGAAACGAGGCATCGGCCCCGTTCTTCAGCCACTCTTCGACTGCGTCGCGAATACGTGGAGGTGTCGGCTTCGGGATGCCGATGCGCAGATCGAACAGGTCGTTGTCGGCGACCCGGGTGCGCGAGGAGAAGACCGACAAGCGCAGATCCTGTCCCTCGTAGCGGACGAATCCGCCGTCGCGCCAGTCTTCGGGCCGCACCTGGGCGCGAGCCGCGCGCCAGGTCTCGAGCTTCCGCCGGATCCAGTTCGCGTTTTCCAGCAGAAACGAATGAATGTCACCGACGCGCACCCAGTGCGGCGCGCGAACGACCGCGCCCCCGTAGGCGATTTCGATGCCGATGCTCCGGCGGCGTGAGCGGATCAGGCGGTAGGCCACCGCCTCGCCCTCGAGCGTGATTTCGCGTTCGCTGACTTCGCGCATCAAGCTAGGCGACCGCGGCGGGTATTGCGCGCGGATCGCCCAGGCGCGCTACTTCGGCTTCGATCCAGCGCTCGACCTCGACGGTCAGCTCCATCGGTTCGCGTCCGGTCGCCGCGATCGGGTGGCCGATGCTGATCGTGATCGTGCCTGAGGTCTTGCCCCAGACGCCCTTGGGCCAGAGGTAGCCCGCGTTGTGCGCCACCGGCAGGATCGGGCGATCCATCCCGATCGCCAGGCGCGCGCCGCCGGTCTTGTACTTGGCGCGCGTGCCGGCCTTGATCCGCGTGCCCTCGGGAAAGATGACAATCCAGAATCCTTTGGCCAGCCGCTCGCGGCCCTGCGCGACCATCTGCTGCAACGCCTGGCTGCCGGCGCTGCGATTGATGGTGATGGGCGAGGCGAGCGCAAAGGCCCACTCGAAAAACGGCAGCCACAGCAATTCGCGCTTGGCCACGAAGGAAACCGGAGAAAAGATGCTGCTGAGCGCCACCGTCTCGAACGTGGACGAATGCTTGGACAGGATCAGGTGCGAATTCGACGGAATATTCTCGCGGCCGACGACCACGTAGCGAATCCCGCACAGCACGCGCGCGGCCCAGACATTTGCGGCGCACCATTGCTTGATCACCCAGAAGCGCTGCCGCGCCGGCAGGAAGAAGAGCGCGCAGCACAGCACCGCCCAGATCGGCGTGAAGACGATCTGAAATATTGCGAACAGCAACGAGCGCAGCCTGCTCATCGGCTCATTCCCCGGCAAGCAGTGCCGACACGGCAAAGGCCAGATCGGGGAACACGACTGTCCCCGGCGGAAGATTGCCGGCGGCAAGCGTCTTTTCGCCTTTGCCGGTCAACACCAGCATGGGCCGTGCGCCGACTGCGTGCGCCGCCTGCAGATCGCGCAAGCCATCGCCGATCGCCGGCACATCCTTCATGTCGACGCCGAAGCGCGAACCGATCTGCACCAACAAGCCCGGCTTGGGCTTGCGGCAATCGCAATTCGAATCCGCCGCATGCGGACAATAGAACACTGCATCGATCCGCCCGCCGGCCTGGCCCAGCGCCTTGAACATCTTTTCGTGTATCTCCGTCAACGTGGTCATTCCAAACAACCCACGCCCGATGCCCGACTGGTTGGTCGCGACCACTACGCGATACCCGGCCTGGTTGAGGCGTGCGATCGCTTCCAGGCTCCCGGGAATCGCTCGCCATTCCTCGGGTGACTTGATGAAGTGCTCGCTGTCGTGATTGATGACGCCGTCGCGGTCGAGCACGATCAGCTTCAGCAGCCGGTGGGCGTGCGTGTCGGTGGTGAGCTGGACCATGGCCATTCGTCCTTAACTGGCGAGCTTGGAAATATCGGCAACCTGATTCATCAGGCCGCCCAGCCGGTTCAGCAACGCCAGCCGATTTGCCCGGATTTTCGGATCGTCGGCATTGACCAGCACCTGTTCGAAAAACGCGTCTACCTCCCCGCGCAATCCGGCCAGCGACTTGAGCGCGGTCGTATAGCGGCCCGCGGCGAGTTCCACGCCCACCAGCGGTTCGGCCGTGAGCAGCGCGCCATGCAGGCTGCGCTCCGCCGCGTCGCTGAACAACCCAGGAACGATCTGCGTTCCCACGGCGTCTGCCTTCTTGAGAATGTTCTGGATGCGCTTGTTGGCCGCGGCCAGCGCCGCCGCTTCCGGCAACGCGCTGAACTCGCGGACGGCGGCGAGCCGCGCCGGCACCAGGTCGATCCGCGTGGGCATTTGCGAGAGCACCGCCTCGATTTCGTTCGCCGTGTAACCCTGTTCCCGCAGCAGGCCGCGCAGGCGCTCAAGCATGAATGCAAAAATATCCTCGACAGCCTCGTTGGAAATTCGACTTCTCATTGAATAGCCGTACCCCATTGCAGGACTACCGAAACGCCTGATGTCCTCCGCTCGCCTCGCTTCGGTCCATGCATCGCCTATTTCGGTCAATGAAAAGAGGTCGGCAGCCACATTGATCAGATGACGCACATCAAGCGGAATCCCGCACTCCATCAAAATTCGCAAAATGCCGAGCGTACTACGGCGCAGTCCATATTGATCCCGATCGCCCGAAGGTTTCTGCACGTAACCAAAGATCCCGACCAGTGTTTCGAGTTTGTCGGCAAGCGCCACACAAATTGCAGCCGGCCCGTCCGGGAGTCGGTCGCCCGAAAATTTTGGCCAATAGTGCTGCTCAATCGCATCTGCGACATTTGCGGGTTCCCCGTCATATAGCGCGTAGTAGCGGCCCATGATGCCCTGCAACTCGGGGAACTCGCCTACCATGTCGGTCAGCAAATCCGCTTTTGCCAACACTGCCGTACGTTGCGCAGCGTCGACGTCCCACCCGAGCTTGTCCGCAATGTGTGCAGCAAGCCTCTTAAGCCGCACTGACCTCTCGAATTGGGTGCCTAACAGGTTATGGTAGACCACATAGCTAAGGCCACCCACGCGATCGGAAAGTTTGATCTTCCGGTCCTGGTCGAAAAAGAACTTGGCATCGGCCAGACGCGGACGCACGACCCGTTCATTGCCCTGGACGACCCACTTCGGATCATCGAGCTTCATGTTGCTCACGATCAGGAACTGCCGCCGGAGCTTGCCTGCCCGGTCGAACAGCGGGAAATACTTCTGGTTGGTGCGCATGGTCAGGATCAGGCATTCCTGGGGCACTTCCAGGAATTCGCGCTCGAATTCGCCCACGTACACAGCGGGATTTTCCGTCAGCGCCGTGACTTCGTCGAGCAGCGCGGCGTAGACCGCATCAGGCTGCAGATCGGCGTCGAGTCTTGCCGCAGCGGCCTCGAGCTGCGATTCGATGCGCGCCTGGCGCTCGGCGAAGTTCGCGATCACCTTGCCTGCGCCAGCCAGTTTCGATGCGTATTCATCGGCGTGGGCCAGCGTGATGATCCGCTCGCCCTGGAAGCGATGACCTTCGGTAATGCGGCCGGCGTCGAGTCCGAGCACCGAGACCGGAACGATGTCGGTCCCGTGCAGTGCAACCAGACGGTGCGCGGGCCGGACGAATTTCTGGTCGCTGCCATCGGGACGCTGGTAGGTCATCACCTTTGGGATCGGCAATGTCTCTACAGTACCTTCAAGTGCCCCCATCAACCCGACGTGCAAAGATGAGCCTTGGGCAACTCTGTACAGAAAGATGGCGTCCACTTTGCCATCGCTTTCGCTGGCCAATCGATCCGATCCGTCCACCGCATTGGGCCACAAATCGGCAAGTGCTTCGCGACCGCGCTTTGCCAACGCCTTGCGGAATGCCACAGTGGGCCTGCCTTCGGCATCGAGGGCCACGGAAACCGGAAGGATTTTTTCGTGAATCGGCTCATCAGGCGACCGCACGCGCACCGCCGTAATCCGCGCCGCCAGCCGGCGCGGAGTCGCATACGCTTCGACGACACTCGCATCCGACAGAAATCCTCGCTCACGCAACGCGCCTGCCAAGCCGTCAGCGAACGCCTTCCCCAGCCGCGCCAGCGCCTTCGGCGGCAACTCCTCGGTCAGCAGTTCGACCAGCAGCGTCCGCGCGTTCATGCCGGGCTCCCGGCCGGTGCTGCCTGGCACAGTGGAAACCCCAGCCGCTCGCGCGACTCAAAATAGCTCTGCGCGATGCTGCGCGCGAGATTGCGGATGCGGCCGATATAGGCGGCGCGCTCGGTAACCGAAATCGCGCCGCGCGCATCGAGCAGGTTGAAAGAGTGGCCGCACTTCAGGACCATTTCGTAGGCCGGCAATGCGAGCTGCGCGTCCATCAGCCGCTTGGCTTCTCGTTCGAAGTGCGTGAACTGTTCGAGCAGCCATTTGGCATCGGATTGCTCGAAGTTGTAAATTGACTGCTCGCGCTCGTTTTGCAGGAACACGTCGCGGTAGAGCAGCTCGTCGGTCCATTTGAGGTCGAAGACGTTTTCGACGCCCTGCAAATACATCGCCAGGCGTTCGAGTCCATACGTGATCTCGCCGGTGATCGGCTTGCAGTCGAGGCCGCCGACCTGCTGGAAGTACGTGAACTGGGTGATCTCCATCCCGTTCATCCACACTTCCCAGCCCAGCCCCCAGGCACCGAGAGTAGGCGATTCCCAGTCATCCTCGACAAAGCGTATGTCATGCTGGCTTGGGTCGATGCCGA
>PLYG01000318.1 GCA_003153335.1 Betaproteobacteria bacterium
CCGAACCGGGGCTGCCGTAGCTTCCACCGTAGCGCCAATACTGCGTTCCGGTTAACGCGACTCCGACTGTGTTCTCAACCACATCCGTGCCGGCGTTGTTGTTTGTGAACGCGTTGCCGGCAATACCCGAGTCCCAGCCGTTCTGGAGGCTCAGGTCCCCCAGGCTGTAGGGCGCGAAGGCTGCCCACGCCGGCCTGGTGAACCCAACGAATGCCAGCGCGATCAGCATTGATGCGACAGCGCAGACCCACCAGCCGCCTCGTGCGGAAAAAGATGCCTTCATCATGTATCCTCGCCTCGGTTGTCGTCCGTCGCGTCGCCGCAACTATGCTTCGGCTCGCCGCGAGACGTCCGACAACGAGCATCGGCATGTATTGCGGTTCCCTTGTACGTGTTCATACACGCACGGCCACGTCCTGTCAACCGGTGGACGAGGGTGGACGAGAGGATCAGCGCACCATCCTCCCTGACGGTCGGGCGGCGGCTGTAATCGCCATCACCATGGTGCAAATTTGATCGCCCGGCGTTCGGCGAAGCTGATGCGCGAATGCGTTCAGCAGACGCTTGGCACCGGTAAAGCGGAGCGCGCGTGGCAATACGTCCGCGAGCACCGACGCTCGAAGCGAGTGCGTTCATTGCGATACTGCTGATCAGTTTTTCCATTTCCGTCTCCTTCAATTGCAGCGCAAACTGCTTGGCTCCCGCACTGCGCGAAACGTGCCCCACTTTTTTCCAATCTACGTTGCGCATGAACGCATCGACATGCACCGCGGCTTTCGCGTCATGGTTTATGTGGCAGGAGTGCTCATACATATCGAGTGCGATCAAGTGTCTTGCCCGATACGGCGTCGTTCCTCCGGCGGCCGCACATTCCGGAAGTACACCAGCAATAGCAGGTCGTACAGGATCTTCAGCCCACCCGCCGCGATCAGCGGCCATCCGAAAGTCGAAACGGACAGCAGATACCCGGCCATGACCGGGCTGGCCGCCGATGCAAGGCTGCGGGGCACCGAAGTCATGCTCGCCGCTGCGGGCCGCTCCGCGGGCGGCACGATCGCCATCACATACGAACTGCGCGTCGGCACATCCATCTGCGACAGCGCACTGCGGATCAGCAACAACGCGATCACGTAGCCTACCGCCGGCATGAATGGAATCAAGATCAGGCAGATACTGGAAGGAAGGTGGGTGAAGACCATCGTATTCACCAGCCCGATCCGCGCTGCGATGCGTACCGCGACCAGGTAGGAAACTGCGGTGAGCATTCCGGTCCAGAAGAAGATCACCCCCGTCAACTCCAGCGACATGCCGAATCGCTGGTAGAGCCAGAGTGCAACCATGGACTGCACCACGAACCCGCCACCGAAAGCGTCGAGGCTGAACAGCGCCGCCAGCACGAAAACGCGTTTGCGCGACTCCCGGAGCGGCGTCACGGTTGCAGACGCCTCGGCTGCTGCGGTGCCCGGGAGCCCCCGATACACCAGCGCGACCACGAGTCCAAGGGCCGCATACAGCACGAACATCACCTGTAGCGATGCCCTGGGCGACATCCCCGCAATGCGGGCGACCGTTTCAGGCAACGCGGCGGCCAGGGAGCCCACGCCGGCGGCAAGGGTGCCCACCAGACTGTACCGGGCGAAAACGTGGGTGCGGTCCTTGTCCCCTGCGACGTGCGACAGCACGGTATGCTCCAGCGGAAGGAACACGCTGACGTCTCCGCTCGAAGGGTTCAGCGTGCCCACGATGGCGATCACCAGCAAGGGCCAGAAATCGATTGCGAACGCGAAACCGAGGCCGGTTGCCGCCATCAGGACCGCGGCAGCGAGCAGCAGGGTGCGGGTGTGCCATCGGTGCGCGTGAAGTCCCACCGCCAGTGTCAGCAAGCCTGATCCGAGCAGCGTCGCGGTGGCAATGATTCCAACCTGCAAGGGGCTGCACCCGAGATCGAGCAAATAGAGCGGCAGCAACAGGCTGACAAAGCCGTCACCAAAGCCGCGAACGCCCTTGGCCGTCAGGACGCGGGCAATGATCGATCGTTTGCTCATGGCCAGCGGGCGCTGGAGTTAGCGGGCGTAGGTGCCAGCGGGGCGATGCGACAGGTCATGGCTTCCTCCTTTGCTGCAGCCGGCACGGAAGGAGGTCAATGAGCATCAAGTGACGACCTCCCCCCGTAGCGACGGGGAAAGGCAGCGCTTGGACGGAAACCGTCTTGGGTAGTTGGGGCGTCTGCCGAGTGCCCCAGCGTGAGCCTGTGATTCTACTTTCCCAAAGGCGGAACTGTCAATTTCAGTGTGATGAGGGCTTGCGCAGGTAGCAGCTATAATTCGTTGCGATGATTGGTACACAATCATGATCAATGCTGACCCCATCCCCCTCTTTGCCCTCCAGCACTCGTGCTGTTGCCCATGCCGCTACACGTTGATCCATCCGGCGCGCGCTGAATGAGCCAGCTTCTGATCAACAAGTACCTCACCGAACTTGCCAAGCTGCGGCAGGTGGGCGGCACGGATCGCGAGTCGGTGGTGCGGGAGGCATTCAAGGATTTGCTCAAAGCCTGGGGGCGGACGCTCGATCTGACGTTCACCCAAGGATCCGACCATCCGCGAAAAGTTCAATACCTACAAATTCGCCGACTACAAGGACACGGTGATCGACTTGTTGCTGCGCGTGACGACAGTGAGCGTGGAGACGCAGAAGATCACCGACGCCATGGCGCAACTGCCGCGCTAGCTTGAACGGGGCCACGGCCTGAGTATTGAAGGCAGGGCATCCGCAATGATCCAGGTGTACCAGTCGCGACTTGGTCTGACAGCCGATCTCTGAACGTCTGCCACCGACCCAATGCGGGCATAGCAAATTCCGGGATGCGGACCCTCAAGTAAGAAACACGGCCGACCTATTGCGGCGCGCACATCACCACGCCCTCGTTCCTCCAGCCGCGGTTCACCTGCTGGACGATGGCGTTGAAGTTGCGGGTGATGCGGTGGTTGCTGTCCACGCCGCGGGTGAAACCGTTGTTGTACGCCCGATAGACCGCCATGGTGCCGCTTGGACAAGAGCCGTTGGTCGGCGGCGTCGACTGAAAATCCAGGCTCTCGAAATTCCAGCGCCGCTCGGTGGCTGGCGTGATGGCCTGTATCTGCTTCAGGCTTTCACACTCGGCCGGATCGACCGTATAGAAGTGCGAGTTGGGGCCGGGTGATTGAC
>PLYG01000269.1 GCA_003153335.1 Betaproteobacteria bacterium
GAATCTCCGCATTGTCGACAACGCGGCCGGAAAGGTAGGGCACGTCGGCAGCCAGCACAAAACCCGCAAGCAGCAATGCGGCTGCAACAGCCAGAGGTCGTTCAAGCACGCGCATCGCTGTCGTTCTCTTCGATCACTGCGTCGGGCAGTCTGGCGTCTTCGTTGCCGGTGGCATGAAAGCCCATGCCGGCGAGCAGCGCCTCGACTCCGGTCACACCCCCGCACAGCGCATCGCACACTTTGGCCTCGGCAAGCAGCGTGGTCATCCTGTCTATGATCGGGTGCAGTTCCACGTCCCCGATCTGTGCGTGCAGGCCCGTGTCGGGAAGGATGACGACCCGCCGTTCGAAAGTGCTGACCAGGATCAGCACGCCATTGCGCATTGGTGTTGCGAACACTTCGTGGCGCAGGAAGAGGATCCGGGCATGCTGGATCACCGCGGTCTCGGCGCGGGTGCCGTGCAGAAACATCCGGGCGAATGCATGCAAGCGCATGGTGACCAGCGCCAGCGTGGCGCCCACACCCAGAATCAGCACGGCGTCGAACAGGGTCCCGTAGCCTGTAAGCCAGTCCGGCCGCGCCAGGTCAAGCAACAGCCGGAGAAGGGCGGTAACCGATGCACCCAACGCAAAGGCCTTCCAGGGGATTTCCGGATAGTTGTCGGACTGTCCGACGACCGCGGTCACCACCTGCGCACCGGTGTGCGTCTCGAACGCGGCAACACACTGATCGATGCGGCGACGTTCTTCGGTGCTCAGATGCATCGGGCGCCCCGGCCTGCCGTGGCAGTGCGATATCGCGCGAAAGCGGCGAATCCAGGCAGAAGAATCATCAGATCCCGGCGTACCACTCGTAGCCCTCATCTTCCCAATAACCGCCCTTGCCTCCGGCGATCGGCGCAAAGCTGTCGACGAGTTCGATCCGCATGATGTACTTGGCATGCTTGTAACCGAGCTGGCGTTCGACGCGCAGCCGGATTGGCGCGCCGTTGGCCGCTGGCAGCGGCTGATCGTTGAGCTCGTAGGCGAGAATGGTCTGCGCGTGGTACGCGTCGTCCATGTCGATGCTTTCGTAATACGGTTTGGTGCCGTCGTCTTCCATCGGGTCGGCGCAATGAAAGACCACGTAGCGCGCCGACGGCTGCGGCTTCACCGCATCGAGAATCGCCGACAGCTTCACGCCTTTCCATTTGCCGATCGCGCTCCAGCCTTCGACGCAGTCATGCCGGGTTATTTGCGTGCGCTCGGGGAGCGCGCGCAGCTCGGTCATGGTGAACATCGCGGGCTTGTCTACCTTGCCGTCCACCGCCAGCTTGTACGCCCCAAAACCATTGGCCGCCAGTTCGGCATAGACGGGATTGTTCGGTTCCGCCGTGCCATTGCTGCGGAAGCTCGGCGACAGATCGGCGGGGGTGAACTCCTG
The DNA here is from genome assembly GCA_003153335.1 of Betaproteobacteria bacterium. GTDB lineage: Bacteria > Pseudomonadota > Gammaproteobacteria > Burkholderiales > Casimicrobiaceae > PALSA-1005. The sequence continues at coordinate 1,423 of PLYG01000269.1, forward strand.
CGCCATCGCCTTGCGCGCAATCAGATGATGCACCGACTCGCTGGCCTTTTCGCCGGCAGCGAGAATCTTCGGAAACCATTCGGTGTGCGACAGGCGCTCACATCCGGCGAGAAATACGGCGCCGGCCGCGCCCAGGGCGCGGAGCAACAGACTGCGTCGCGTAAGCTTATCGCTGTTGTTCATGTCCGGCCTCCACGGTAATGCGGTAGCGTCCGGTAATCATCGAGCGCAGGTGATTCCACAGCCCGCTGACGATGACTTCGAGCACGTGTATCAGAACGAATGCGACCAGCAGCCACGCGGCGATGAAATGAATCGTCCGCGCCGACTGGCGCCCGCCGACGATGTCTATCCAGCCCGGAAGGACACCGTCGAGCCACGGTGACATCGCCATTCCCATCAGAATCACCAGCGGCAGCAGGACAAAGATCACCGCCAGATACGCGAGTCTTTGCAGCACGTTGTAGCGCTTGGCCTCTTCGCCGGTGGGATGCTTGAAGCGCAGATGATCGATGAACGATCGTCCGATCGAGCGCCAGTCCTGCCGCGTCGGCGCCAGGTCGCGCCCGAGGTGCCTGCTGAACAGCGAATACGCGACATAGGCCACGCCATTGATCAGGAACAGCCACGCAAAGAAAAAGTGCCAGCGCCGCGCCATCGCGAGCCATTGGGTGCTGGGTACGGTCAACCAGGACGGAAAAGCGCGTGACTCGGCTTCTCCCGCGTCGTTGTAGAAAGCGCCCAGACCCCCGGTGGTTTCGAACTCATGCCCGGCGACCCGGGTGACGCCGATGACCCGGGCGCCGGCCATGCGGGCGCCTATCTCGAGCACGGGTTCGGTCCCGGTGTACGAAGACTTGCCCCAGTTGAGCGCCGGATGGGCGTTGAAGATATTGAGGCCGCTCATGAACAGAACGGCCACGCAGACGACATTGATCCAGTGCATGATGCGCACCGGCAGGGTGTGACGGTAGTAAAGTTCGCTGCTCGTGCCCGCCCCGGCGGATCCTGGTTGCGTCATGGCAATCTGTGCCCTCATTCTCTCCCGCAAAGTCGATTGTACACGGCCAGGATTACAGCTAGCGCGCATCATTTAACTGCTCGCTGGTCGCCAATCGTCGCCAGACCCCTGGCCGGCGGCATCCGTTATGGCTCGAACGATGGTACGGAACGGGTGATGTAACCAATCGCGTGGTCGCGCGTTGTAGTGTTGGGGTCGGCAATGACTGGGGTCCGTACGGTGGTTCTTTTGCGTCAACGAACTTCGAGGCGCAGCACGCAGCCCATTGATTTGTAACCGAGTGTTACGCCTCCGGGGCCCCGGGAATTTTCTCTGCAGGGACGTGTCATACTTAATATGGTTGAAGTTGGTTATGTCTCTGGAAAGGGGTGGAATCATGAAAACTCGACAAAGTGTTCTGGTAACAGCGGCGTTGCTCTCAGCGTTCGCACTAAGCGGCACGGCGCTGGCTGCTCGCGGAGGTGGTCATTTCGGCGGGCATGGTGGCTTTCACAACGGTTATGGTTTCGGCCACGTTGGTGCATTCATAGGCGGCGCCTTCGTTGCCGGCGCGCTGCTCGCACCCTGGTATTACCCGGGATCCTACTACTACCCGGGACCCTACTACTACGCGTCCTACCCGAACGTAGTCGAGTCTGGGTCGCCTGCGGCAACCGTTTACGTCGAACAGGCACAGGCGCCCACGGCGCAGCCCGCGGCGCCGGACGCCGGCTCGTGGTGGTACTACTGCAATGAAACCAGGGCTTACTACCCGTATGTCAGGGACTGCGCGAGCCCGTGGCAGCGCGTAGCACCTACGCCTCCCGCAGCGCGTTGATGGAGGGTCGAAGATGAAATTTACATCGCGTACTCTGCCGTTGATTGCGGTGGCCTTGTTGGCCGGTTGTGTGACCGTGCCGTCGGGACCGAGCGTAATGGTTCTTCCGGGCGACGGCCGCAGTTTCGACCAATTCCGCTACGACGACATGGATTGCCGCAATTTTGCCAACAGTCAGGTTGGGGGCGCGTCTACCGATCAGGTTGCCGCCGATAGCGTCGCCAAGAGCGCAGTGCTGGGCACGCTGATCGGCGCAGCAGCGGGTGGCGCGATCGCCGGCCGCAGCGGTGCGGCTGCCGGGGCCGGCGCGGGCCTGTTGCTTGGCGCGAGCGCCGGCGCGGGTGCTGGCCAGGGGTCGGCCTATGGTCTGCAGCGCCGTTACGATCACGCCTTCCAGCAATGCATGTACGCCAAGGGCCACCGGATTCCAGGCACCGGACGTGCAGGCTCTCCGTATCCGCCGCCGCTGGGCTATGCTCCCCCCCC
>PLYG01000484.1:0-222 GCA_003153335.1 Betaproteobacteria bacterium
TCGCACGACTGGGACATGGGCGATTGGCAGCCCGATGGCAAAGTTGTGCTCGACGTTCCGGAAAAGAAGCTCGGGCTGGAAAAGAAAAGCACACTGCTCTTGTGGAAGGTGCCGGCGGTCGTGGAAGGCAACTGGTCGTCGGGCAAGCGGCTGCGGCTGGAACTCCACCAGCGCTACCAGATGCTGGAGGGCGCCGTGACCTATCGGGGCCAGACCTACACC
>PLYG01000484.1:264-5180 GCA_003153335.1 Betaproteobacteria bacterium
GCGCCGCCCAGGGAATGACCTGGCGATGTAGCGGCAGGTTGTTGAACTCGTTCTTGTGCGCCAGCAGCGCGTCGGTGACCATGGCCTTGCGCTTTTCCGGATTGGTCTCGACGGCCGCCAGGTCAGTTAGCTCGTCGAGCTTGGCATTCGTATAGCGCCCATAGTTGTAATCGCCCTTGCCTTTGCCGTCCTTGCTGTGCAGCACCGGATCGAGCGTGGTTTGCGCATCGGTGATCGCGCCGCCCCAGCCCAGCATGTACATGCTGGTGTCGTTCTTTTCCAGCTTCGGAAAGTAGACCGTCTTGGGCATCGCATTCACGCGCACCTTGACGTCGATCTGCGCCAGCATCGCTGCCACCGCGACGCAGATTTCCTCATCGTTGATGTAACGGTTATTCGGGCAGTCCAGCGTGACCTCGAAGCCGTTTGGATAGCCGGCTTCGGTCAGCAATTGCTTGGCGAGCGCCCGGTCATACGGAAAGCGCTTTTCCAGTTCCGGCGTCGACGGCTTGTCCGAGGGCGTATTGGCACCGGTCGGGAAGGACAGCCCGCGCATGGTCTTGGCCTTGATCGCTTCGATGTCGATCGCCTGATAGAACGCCTGCCGCACTCGCTTGTCCTTGAACGGATTCTTGCCCTTGACGCTCGAGTATTGCAGTTCGTCGCGGAACTGGTCGAAGCCGAAAAACACGATGCGGTTTTCCATGCCGTCGATCACCTTGATCGCGGGATTGCCGCGCAGCCGCACCATGTCCTGCGGAGGGGGATCCTGCACAAGATCCACTTCACCAGAGAGCAGCGCGGCGATGCGCGTCGCGTCGGAGCCGATCGGCCGGTAAATGACTTCGTCCACATTGCCCTCGAACTTGCCCCACCAGTTCGGGTTGCGCTTGAGCACGGTCTTCACGTCCGGTTCGCGCGCGACCAGCATGTACGGGCCGGTGCCGTTGGCATTGCGCGAGGCAAACGTCTCCTCCTTGTTCTTGAAGTCGAGCGGCCTTTCGGATTTGTTCTTGATGCACCATGCGCGGCTCATGATCTGCAGCGTGGTCAGATGTTCGAGCATGATCGGATTGGGTTTGTCCTGCCGCAGTTCGACCGTAAGGTCGTCGATCTTGACCGCCGTGCCTACCGCATTGGCGTACTGGCGCAACTGGGAATTCGCGTGCTTGGCGCGTTCGATGGAAAACACCACATCGTCGGCCGTAAACGGCGTGCCGTCGTGGAACTTGACGTTGGGCCGCAGCTTGAAGCGCCACGTCAGGCCATTGACCTGCTGCCACGACACGGCGAGGAACGGAACGATGTTGAGCTGCTTGTCGCGGTCGACCAGCTTTTCGTAGACCTGCCCGTTGACGTTGTTGGTCAACTGTTCGTTCTGCGAATACGGGTCCATGGTTTGCGGATCGCCCTGCGTGGCCCAGCGCAAGGTCTTGGCCTGCGCGCTGCCGATGAAAGTAGCCAGCAGGATGGACAGCAGAATCGAGGTACGGCGCATGGGTTCCCCCTCCGGTGAAAAAAGCGCAATCATAACGCGGGCTACGCGCTTGCGGTAAAATGCGCGGCCCTGTCTGCCGGTGCCCTTTTTCCGGTCCGCTGGCGGCGCCGCGACGGCACCTCTGTCGCGCGCACAACCTGCACCACCCGCATTGCCATGGCATCCCCCCATCCTTCTTCCGCCTCTGCCGCTTCGTCCCCAATCCGCCGCCGTTTGCTGGGTGCGCTTGATGGTGCCATGCTCGCGGACCGCTGGCCGTTGCTCCGGCGCATCGAGCGCTGGTCGGCGCGGCCGTCCGAACGCGACCTGGCGGCGATCGAAGCGGCGCTGGAACGATCGCGGGCGCGCGTCGAACAGCGCATGCTGGGCTTGCCCTCGCCGAAGTTTCCCGAGGAACTGCCGGTCAGCGGCCTGCGCGACGAGATCGCGGCGGCGATACGTGAGCATCAGGTCGTGATCGTTTGCGGTGAAACCGGCTCGGGTAAGACCACGCAGTTGCCCAAAATCTGCCTGACGCTGGGGCGCGGCGTGCGCGGCCTGATCGGCCACACGCAACCGCGCCGCGTTGCGGCGCGCACGGTGGCCAACCGGATTGCGCAGGAACTCGGCACGCGACTGGGCGACGTCGTGGGCTACCAGGTGCGCTTCACCGGCGAGGTCAGCGAGCGTAACTACATCAAGCTGATGACCGACGGCATCCTGCTGGCGGAAACCCAGGGNNCGCATGAGCGCAGTCTCAACATCGATTTCCTGCTGGGCTATCTCAGGCAGTTGCTACCCAAACGGCCCGATCTCAAGGTGATCGTCACCTCGGCCACGCTCGATGCGGAGCGTTTTTCGCAGCACTTTGATCAGCGGGGCACGCCGGCGCCGGTGATCGAAGTCTCGGGCCGCATGTATCCGGTCGAGGTCCTGTACCGGCCGCTGGCGAAGGAAGAAGACGACGACGAGACCGAACTCGAAGACGCGATTGTCGATGCGGTGGATGAATGCGCGCGGCATGGCCCGGGCGACATACTTGTTTTTCTTCCCGGTGAGCGCGAGATCCGCGAGACCGCCGACCTGTTGCGGCGGCACGCCACGCAACGGCGCCTGCCGCTGGAAACCCTGCCGCTCTATGCCCGGCTGTCGGTGAACGAGCAGCAGCGGGTGTTCGAGACCGGCGGCGCGGTGCGGCGCGTGGTGCTCGCGACCAACGTTGCCGAGACCTCGCTCACGGTGCCGGGCATACGCTTTGTGATCGATCCGGGACTGGCGCGAATCAACCGCTATTCGGTCAAGAACAAGGTGCAGTTGCTGCAGATCGAGAAGATCAGCCAGGCGGCGGCGAACCAGCGCGCCGGCCGCTGCGGGCGCGTCGCGGCCGGCATGTGCATACGCCTTTACAGCGAAGAGGATTTCGGCAAGCGTCCGCCCTATACCGATCCCGAAATCCTGCGCTCGTCGCTAGCCGCCGTCATCCTGCGCATGGCAAGCCTGCGGATAGGCGAGGTCAGCGAGTTCCCGTTCCTCGAAGCGCCATCGCCGCGTGCGGTGACCGACGGTTACCTGTTGCTGCAGGAACTCGACGCGGTGACAACTGACAGGGCGCTCACCCCGCTGGGGCGCGAGCTGGCGAAACTGCCTCTGGATCCGCGCGTGGGCAGAATGATCCTGGCCGGGCGCGACGAAGGGGTGCTGGCTGAGGTCCTGATCATCGCCGCCGCGCTGTCGGTGCCCGACCCGCGCGAGCGCCCGCTGGAGCGGCAGAGCGCTGCGGATCAGGCGCATCATCGCTTCAAGGATGACCGCTCCGATTTTCTGTCGTTTATCCACTTATGGGATTTTTTTACCGACGCGCTGGCGCTGGGGCTCCCGCACCGCAAGCTGGTCGATCACTGCCGCGCGCATTTTGTGTCCACGCTGCGGGTGCGCGAGTGGCGCGACATACACCATCAGCTGGTTGAAATCCTGCGCGAAACGGGGTGGAGCGTCCCGGCGCTGGCGCCGGCGAAGGAACGCGCCAAGCATATAGTGAAGGATGGGGCGAAGTCCGGACCGGCCAAGGCCGCCGCCGATGCGCGCTTCGAACGCATCCATCGCGCATTGCTGACCGGCCTCCTGGGCAATATCGGCTGCCGGACCGAAGAAGACGAGTCGTACCAGGGCGCGCGCGGCATCCGCTTTCACTTGCATCCGGGATCGGGGATCAACAAAAAGGGTGCCAAGTGGGTGATGGTGGGCGAACTCGCCGAGACCACGCGCCTGTACGGACGCTGCGCCGCCCGCATCGAGCCCGAATGGATCGAGCGCGTCGCCGGCGACAGAGTCGAGCGCACGCACTTCGAGCCGCACTGGGACAAGGCGCGCGGCGAAGTCGTGGCCAGCGAACGTGTCGCGCTGTACGGATTGACGTTGGTCCCGCGGCGCCGGGTCAGCTTCGGTGCGATCGATCCGGTGCTCGCGCGGGATATTTTTTTGCGCGAGGGGCTCGCGCCCGGAGAACACGGAATCACCGCGCCCTTCGCCGAACATAACCGGAAATTACTGGCCGACATCGCCGAGCTCGAACACAAGGCGCGCCGGCAGGACGTGCTGGTTGCCGAGGAAGACGTGGTCGCCTTTTTCGACGCCATCGTTCCCAAGGACATCGGCACGCGCGCGGGTTTCGAGCACTGGCGTGCCGAGGCCGAAAAGCAGTTGCCGCGCTTGCTCTATCTGACGCGCGAAGATCTGATGCGCCATCATGCGGCGCAAATCACTGAAGAGCAGTTCCCGGAAATCATGCAGGTCGCCGGCAACGCGCTGCTACTGCGCTACCGGTTCGAGCCCGGGCATCCGGAGGATGGCATTACACTGACGGTGCCGCTGGCGCTCCTCAATCAGGTGGACGAACCCCGGCTCGACTGGCTGGTTCCCGGCATGGTGCGCGAAAAAGTACAGTGGCATCTGAAGGCGTTGCCTAAGATGCTGCGCAACCGCGAAACGCCGTTGACCGCCGTCGTGACCGAGTTCCTGGTCGCGTGCGATCACTCGCCGCAGGCGCTTGCGCCGGCGCTGCGCGAATTCCTGTCGGCGCGATGGAAAATGGCCGTAGCCGCCGATGTGTGGGAAGGCGCACTGCCGCCGCCGCATTTGCAGGTCAACGTGCGCGTCGTCGACGCGGCGGGGAAGGAACTGGGCGCAGGCCGCGACTTGCGCGCGCTGAAGAGCCAGTTCGGCGAAGCGGCGCAATTGACTTTCGCCGCCAACGACTTGGGGATCGAGCGCACCGGCCTGAAGGCCTGGGATTGCGGCGATTTGCCCGCGTCGCTGAGTTTCATCCGCGACGGGCGCCGGCTCACCGGTTACCCGGCGCTGGTCGATGAGGGCGACACCGTCGCGGTGCGCCTGCTGGACACCGCGGAGGCGGCCGAGCGCGCCCATCGCCAGGGCGTCC
>PLYG01000172.1 GCA_003153335.1 Betaproteobacteria bacterium
CCGCGAGATCCGCTACTTCGACATCGAGGGCAAGCTCACCGGCCTGAAGAGCCGCGCGATGACCAGCCCCTGCGGCAAGATCCGCATTCCGATCAACGAGTCGTCCGACGACAAGTCGCAGATCCAGGAATACCTGTCGGCGTATCACGGCGAGGGCATTCAGCACGTGGCGCTGGGCACCGGCGACATACATACGACTGTCGAAGCGCTGCGCACGCGCGGCGTCAAGTTTCAGGAGACGCTGGCCACTTATTACGAAGCGCTCGCCGCGCGCCTGCCCGGACACCAGGAAGACACCGAACGTCTCCGGCGCAACCACATTTTGCTCGACGGGGCGCCGGCGGAAAACGAAATGCTGCTGCAGATTTTCACGACCACCGTCATCGGCCCGATCTTTTTCGAGATCATCCAGCGCAAGGGCAACCAGGGTTTCGGCGAAGGCAATTTCCGCGCGCTGTTCGAATCGATCGAGCAGGACCAGATCCGCCGCGGCGTGCTGTAGGATTGGTCGAGCGCAGCGATACCCATCCCGTCGAATCGCGCATCGTTGATGCATTGTCGCGGCGATACGCGATAATGGGCAGTGCCGTCGTCTCCACCCGTCTCGTCCCCGATCGAGGCAAGCCGCGTAGTGGGCTTGCTCGGCGCCTTGTCATCGCGCTTCCGGATCGAAGTGTATCCGGCGATCGACTCCACCAGCAACGAACTCAAGCGCCGCGCCAGCGGCGGCGCCATCGACGGCCTGGTGATCGCGGCCGAAACGCAGTCCGCGGGCCGCGGACGGCATGGCCGCACGTGGGTCGATCAGCCGGGCGGAAGCTTGCTGTTTTCCCTCGGATGGAACGCGCCGGTACCGGCCATACGGCTGGCGGGATTGAGTCTCGCAGTGGGCGTCGCCGTATGCACGGTGCTGGAGCGGCAAGGCATCGCGCGCACGCAGCTCAAATGGCCCAACGACTTGTTGTTCCGTCACTGCAAACTGGGCGGGATTCTGGTCGAAACGATCAATCCCCAAGCAAACGCCATCGACGTGATCATCGGTATCGGCATCAACGTCCGGCTTGACGAGTCGGTGCGCGATGCGGTGGCGGCGCCGGTCACCGATCTGAGCGCCGCCGGCTGGGCGGGTGAGCGCCACGCATTGCTGGCCGCAATCCTGCTGGAACTGGCGCCCACGCTGGATCGTTTCGCGCTGGAGGGTTTTCATCCATTCCGTGCCGCATGGCTCGCGCGCCATGCGCTGCAGCAGCGCAATGTCACCATCTGGAGTTCGGGCCATGAAATCGCCGCGGGAAAGGCCATCGATATCGACGGCGACGGCGCGTTGCTGCTGCAGACGCCGACCGGCGTCAGGCGCTTCCTGTCGGGAGAATTGACGCTGCGACCGGATCGACCGGACAGGTAGCGGAATCAGGAACCGCCGCCGACCGCGCGCAGCGGTTGCACCGCTTGTTTGCGCGCTTCCGCGATGCGTGCAAGACCTTCGAGCACCAGATTCTCGACCATCGTGTAAGCGAACTGCAGATGCGACGCCAGTTTGGGTGCAGCGCCGCCCGCCAGCAGCACGCGCGGCGTGCGTCCGGTCCGCTCGGAGAGCAACCGCGCCATCCGCTCCGCGGCGCCGGCCAGCGCGTGGACGCCGCCCGACATCAGCGCGTTGCTGGTGTTGGTGGGAAAAGTCTGGAAATCGCCTGAAGGCACGCGCAGGCCCGCGGTGCCCGCCTCCAGCGCATCGAGCATCAACCCGAAGCCCGGGACGATAAGCCCGCCCAAAAATGTGCCCTTGTCGTCGAGCGCATCGACGGTCACCGCGGTGCCCACGGTGATGACCAAACAAGGGCCGTCCGGAACACGGCGCCGCGCCGCGATCAGCGCCGCCCAGCGGTCCGGTCCCAGCAGCGCGGGCCGATCGTAGCCATTGACGACGCCGCATTCGGCAGCGTGCGCGACGATCCATTCCGGATCGACGGCCCAGCGCGCGAGCTGGTCCTCGACGCGATGGCGGACCGCATCACCGGCGACATTGCTGCCGATGATGCGATCGGGCGGCGGCAGCGCCTTCCACTGCGTGTCATTGAGCGTGCTGATTTCTTCGAGAATCAGCGCGCCGTGATCACGGATGATCCCGCTAACGAACGACGCCCATTTCAGGCGGGTATTTCCCACATCGATGGCAAGCAAACGCATAGGTCCGAGAGGGCTGAATTTGGCGGCACTCTAGCACAGTTCCTGGGCAGCGCCGGGCGCTGCCGGAACGAAATGGTGCGGCGCGAGAAATTCTTCGCGCTGCCGGCTGGGCCGCCGTTTCGCCCCAAGCCTCAGCGTGCGGTCTTGACCACAACGGGCAACTTCCATTCGCGCGTCGCCTCGTAGGCACGGGCCGCGCGCAGCACCAGCGCATCGCCATGCATGGGGCCGACAATTTGCAGCGCCATCGGCAATCCGGATCGGGTCAGGCCGCAGGGCACCACCGCAGCCGGCTGTTGCGTCAGATTGAACGGGTACGAGAACGGCGTCCAGCCGAGGAACTTATCGAGCTTGAGCTCCCATTGATCCGTGGGTTTGGCTTCGAAGGCGGGCACCGACACGCCAGGAGTAAGCAGCAGGTCATAGCGCTGATGGAACTGGCGCATGAAGAAACCGAGTTCGCCGCGCCGCAAGGTGAGCTTTTGCAGCTCCAGCACCGAGACTTTGCGCCCTTCTTCAGCCTGCCAGCGCAGCGCCGGGTCGGTGAGCGCCACCTGTTCCGGCGTCATGTTGCTGATTACAGTCAGCGAGCCGATGAACCAGAGCTTGGTCGTGATTTCCTCGGGGTTGGCAAAGCCCGGCGCAATCTCGTCCACCTGCGCGCCCTGCGCCGCGAACGATTCCGCGGCACGGCGCACGGCCGCGGCGATTTCCGGATCGACGTCTTTCACATAACCCAGATCGGGGCTGAAGGCGATGCGCAGCCCGCGCACGCCGTCGCAGAGACCTACCCGATAGTCACGCGGATCGTAGGGCAGCGAAGTCCAGTCGCGCGCGTCGGGCCGGCTCATCACGGTCAGCATCAACGCCAGGTCTTCGACGCTGCGCGCCAGCGGACCCAGGTGCGCGACGGTGCCGAAGGGCGACAGCGGGTGCGCCGGCACGCGGCCGAACGATGGCTTCATCCCGGGAATACCGCAAAACGATGACGGGATGCGCACCGAGCCTGCGCCATCGGTGCCCACGGCGAGCGGTCCCATTCCGGACGCCACCGCCGCGGCAGCGCCGCCCGAGGATCCGCCCGGCGTCATTTTGGTATTCCACGGGTTGACTGTGACGCCGGTCAGCGTGTTGTCGGTCGTGCCCTTGATGCCGAACTCGGGCGTGTTGGTCTTGCCCAACAACACGGCGCCCGCTTCGCGCAAGCGTGCGACGACCGGCGCGTCGACTTCCCACACCTGCTTCGGATCGACGGTGCGCGAGCCGCGTAATGTCGGCCAGCCCTCGGTGAGAATCAAATCCTTGATCGATACCGGCACGCCATCGAGAATGTCGGCCGGCGCGCCCTTTTGCCAGCGCGCTGCGGACGCCTGGGCGCCGGCCAGCGCGCGGTCCGCATCGACAATGCAATACGCGTTCAGCGTCGGGTTGAGCTGGGCGATGCGCGCGAGCACGGCCTGCGTCGCTTCGACCGGCGAGGCCTGCCCGGTCCGATACAGATTCACCAGCTCGGTGGCGGTGCAGTCGGCGAGATCGGTTGTCGTGCTCACGGCGTGTTTCCTCCAGCGTCAGATTTTGTATTCGGTGCAGATACTAAAACAAGGGCCCGTTCGGCTTCAGCCTGATGCCACGGCGCAGCTTGGTCCAGTGCAGATCGGTGGGGTCGGCCGCCATCGGTCCGGGGGCTTTGGCGACCAGGATTTCCTCCGCGATCGGGGTGAAGTCGGCGCGAAAATGCACCGAACTCTTGTTGACCAGAATCGCAGCGGTGGTCGGCTCGACGCCTATGAAGCGGTACATTTCCTGGTCCGCCAGCTGCACCTTTGACGACGCAACGACAATGCGCACGCCGCCGATCGCCAGCAACGCGCAGGGTCCCAGCCGCATGTGCGCACCACCGTAGAACGGCCCGGTGCCGGTCAGCATGCCGTCGGAAATGCGTTCGACCTTGAAGGCGCCGTGGAACGGTGCGTCGCCGGGAATACCGGACTTGCCGCCGAGCGCCAGTGTCACGGNNGGTTGTCCTGCGTGTCGGCGATCACCACCGGCTTTCGGGCGCGCTCGGCAATTCGCAGCGCGCGTTTCACCGCGGCGTCCGCATCAAGGACTTCCATTTCCCAGTTCGACTCCTCCCCTTCGACCAGGTCGGCAATCGTGTTGCACGCAAGTTTGGCCGCGGCATCGTTGACGCCGTAGGCCCAGACCGACGCGCCGCAGTCCGCGATGTCCGCAGCCGGAAAACCCGATGTGAACGACAGCGATGGCACCCGGGCCGACTCCAATGCTCCAAGCGCGCGGTAAACCGATCGCGCCGGTTCCAGGTCCGTGCACTGCGCGTTGAGCGGAATCAGAAAGGGCATCTGCCGCCAGGCATAGGCGGGACGGGCCATGCCGTCGAGGCGCAAATTGAGGAAGCGGCTCGCGCGCGCGCCCGTGTCGGCCATGTCGATATGCGGATACGTGCGATAGGCGATCATGCCGTCGGCCATCTCCAGCATTTGCCGCGTGACATTGGCGTGCAGGTCCAGGCTGACCACGACCGGAATCCTGTTGCTGACGACATTGCGCACGCGGCGCAGAATTTCGCCTTCGCCGTCATCGATGTGCTGGGCCACCATCGCGCCGTGCAGATCGAGGTAGACGCAATCGGGAGCGGCCGCCCGGATGCCATCGGTGAGCATTTTCGAAATGCGCTCGAACGCATCTTCGGTCACCTGCGCCGAAGGCGAAGCGGCCGCCCATACGGTGGGCAACAACTTGTGCGAAGTCTTGCCCATCTGCTCGATAAAGCCGGCGATGGGCAGGTTCATCCCCTTCACGCCGTCGAAGATCTGCTCGCCGGCCAGCAGCGGCGGCCAGCCGCTGCCGCGGACAAAATCATCGAATGTCGCTTTGGATGGAGCGAAGGTGTTGGTCTCGTGTTGAAAGCCGCCGATGGCGATGCGCATGAAGGAAATCCTGTTGCTGTTTTGCCGCCCGCATTATCCGCTATTGCGCAGTCCGGCCGCCAGCCCGTTGATGCTGAGATGGATCGCCCGCTTGACCCGATCGTCGCGGTCTCCCGCGCGGTAACGGCGCACCAGTTCGACCTGGAGATGGTTGAGAGGATCCAGATACGGAAACCGGTTGTGTATGCTGCGCGCCAGCGTCGGGTTGTCCGCGAGCAACGGTTCGCCCGTGAGCGTCGTGACGACGTTGACGCAGCGCTGCCACTCGGCCTCGATCCGCGGCCAGATCCGTTCGCGCAAGCCCTCTTCATCGGCCAGTGTCGCGTAGCGCGCGCCGATGGCCAGGTCGGTCTTGGCGATCACCATGCTCATGTTGGCCAGCACCGAGCGGAAGAACGGCCAGTCGCGGACCATCGCCTTCAATGTCGAGAGTTCGCCCGGGTGCGCAGCGAGCCAGGACTCGATCGCCGTCCCGACGCCATACCAGCCGGGCAGCATGATCCGGCATTGCGCCCATGAGAAGACCCAGGGAATGGCGCGCAAATCCTCGATCCGGGTCGACGCGGTGCGCGAAGCGGGACGGCTGCCGATATTGAGTTCGGCGATTTCGCTGATCGGGGTCGTGAGCCGGAAATAGCGTTCGAAGCCTGGTGTTTCATAGACCAGTTCGCGATAGGCGCGAAACGCCAGCGCACTGATTTCCGCCATCACCGCTTCGAAGCGTTCGAGCTGCGCCGCAGGAACGGTCAGCGGCAGCAGTGAACTCTCGATCACCGCCGCGAGCAGCGTTTCCAGATTGCGCCGCGCCAGTTCCGGATCGGCATACTTGCTCGCGATCACCTCGCCCTGTTCGGTGAGTCGGAGCACGCCGTCGACCGCGCCCGGGGGCTGCGCGCGGATCGCTTCATAGCTTGGGCCCCCGCCCCGCCCGACCGTGCCACCGCGGCCGTGGAACAACTGCAGCCGGACGCCGGCTTCGCGATGCACGACAGTGAGCGCCTGCTGCGTGCGATACAGCGCCCAATTGGCGGTGAGATAGCCGCCATCCTTGTTGCTATCGGAGTAACCCAGCATCACCTCCTGCGCATTGCCGCGCGCTGTGGTCCAAGCCCGGTACAGCGGATGAGCGAGCGCCACGTGCATGATCGCCGGCGCGGCTTCGAGGTCGGTGATGGTTTCGAAGAGTGGAATGATGGCCAGGCCCAGCATAGTTTCGCGCGAATCGCCGCTCGCCAACCCGGCTTCCTTGAGCAAAAGTGCCACTTCCAGCATGTCGGAAAAGCTCTGCGCCTTGGAAATGATTACGTTCTCGATCGCCTCGGCCCCGAGCCGCGCGCGCACCGCGGCGGCTTCGCGGAACACCGCGAGTTCGGTCCGGGTGCGTTCGGAATATTGGGCGAACGGGGTCGCCAGCAGGCGGGCGATGTGCAGTTCGCGGGTCAGCAGGTCGATGCGCGCCGCCTCGTCGAGATCGCGATAGTTGTCGCAAACACCGGCGATGGCCAGCAACTCGGCCACTGTGTCTTCGTGCACATCGCTATTCTGGCGCAGATCGATGGGCGCGAGATGAAAGCCGAAGACCTCGACGGCGCGGATCAGCGGGTCGAGCCGGTTGGTCGCGAGGACGCCGGAACCATTGCTGTGCAGCGAGCGTGACAAGGTGCGCAAATCCGCGGCCAGCGATCCCGGATCGGCATAAGGCGGGAGCGCATGGTGCGGTTCGCGCACCGGTGCATGGCCGGTCAATTCCGTGTAAATCGCCGCCAGCCGCGCGTACATCCCGGTGAGCGCCTGCCGGTAGGGTTCGCCCTGCCGATGGATCGAATCGTCGTGCGCGCCTTCCGCGAGTGCGAGGACTTCCGGATCGACCTGGACCAGCCGCGTCGACAGCGGCAGCTCGGCGCCCAGCAAATGCACCTCTTCGAGATAGTGCATCAGGATCAACCGTGCGTGCCGCGCCGCGGCGTAGCGCAGCGTTTCCGCGGTGACGAACGGATTCCCGTCGCGGTCGCCGCCGATCCAGGTGCCGACCCGCAGCAGCGGCGACAGCGGTGCGCGCGCCCCGAACAGACGCTCGGTGCGGATTTGTACTGCCGGCAGTTCGCACAGCAACGACAAACGGAAGTACTGCAGGCCGTTTTCGATTTCGTCGATCACGCGCAGCTTCGACAGGCGCAGCATCGCTGTCTGCCACAACGCCAGGACCAACCGCCGCAGAGTCTGCACGCATTCGTTCTTCTCGTCATCGTCAGCGCAGCGCTCCCGCTGCGCCAGCGTCCGCGCAATCTGGCGTTCGCAATCGAGAATGCTCTGGCGCTGGACTTCGGTGGGATGCGCAGTGAGCACCGCGCCGACCTGGGTGCGGGCCAGCAGCGCCAACAGCGTGTCGTCGGATATGCCCGCGGCGCGCACTGCAATCAGCGTGGCCTCCAGCGAACCCTGCTGCGGCTGCGAACCCGCCAGGCGATGCGCTCGCCGGCGTCGATTCTGGTGCACATCCTCGGCGATATTCGCCAGATGGGAAAAGTAGCTGAACGCGCGCACCACGTCGAGCACGCGCTCGATGGGCAGCGCGTGCAGGCGCCGATCGAGCGCCTCCACGTTCGCGGCGCGCTCAGTCGCGTCTGCGCGCCGGTAGGCAACCGCCGCCTGGCGCGTAGCCTCGACGACAGCGAAACCCTCGGCGCCGCGGGTCGCAGCGATCACCTCGCCCAGCACCCGGCCCAGCAGGCGGGTGTCGTCGCGCAGCGGTAGTTCCTTGTCGGTGTCCATAGGGCATCGTCCTTCGGTTATCCTGGACTGGCTACAGCCAGTCGGCGTCACCACTGTGCATCGCACGATCAACAAAAGCTATTTTCGTGCCAGGCCGGGGGCGCCGCAACAGTTCCATTGGGGACAGACCACGTTTTCGTGCGCCTTTGCAAATGATTTAACGTGGTCCGTCCCCGATTTACACAGGATTTCCGGCGAGCCTGGGCGCCAGCTGGTGGCCGAACGCGAACTCGCGGCCGGGTGCGGCGGAAAGCAGCGCGCGCGTGTAGGGCTGCTGCGGGTTGGTGAACACGTCGTGCGTGCGGCCTTGCTCGACGATGCGTCCCTTTTCCATCACGATCACCCGGTCGCAGATTTGCGCCGCGACCCGCAGATCGTGGGTGATGAACAGCAGCGCCAGGTGCAGGCGCTGCTGAATCTCGGCCAGCAGGTCGAGGATTTGCGCGGCCACCGAAACATCGAGCGCCGACACGGCTTCGTCGCAAATCAGGAGCTCGGGATCCATCGCCAGCGCGCGGGCGATGCAGATGCGCTGCCGCTGCCCACCGGAGAATTCGCTGGGATAGCGATTCAGCGACGAGGGCGCCAGGCGCACCAGGTCCATCAGCGCTTCTGCGCGCCGCCATGCCGTGTCGCGCTTCGCGCCGAAATTCATCGGGCCCTCGATGATGGCCGCACCCACGGTCTGCCGTGGATTGAGCGACCGGTACGGATCCTGGAACACGATTTGCACTTTTTTGCGCAGCGGCTTGAGCGACGCGATCGACTGCCCGTGCATGGGTTGACCCAGCACCTCGATCTCGCCTGCCGTCGGATCGATCAGGCGAACAATGCAGCGCGCGACGGTTGATTTGCCGGAACCCGACTCGCCGACGATCCCGACCGTCTCGCCCCGCTCGACCGTGAGGTTCACATCGATCACCGCATCGACTTCGCGCTTCCTGCCGAACCAGTTGCGGCTCAGATACGTTTTGTGGAGCCCGCGCACGGCGAGCACCGGCGCCGCCGCCGGCGCTGCACCTTGCTGCGCGGACGCGGGCGGGTCAAGGCTGGGAACGGCATCGAGCAGCATGCGGGTGTAAGCCTCGCGCGGCGACTGCAGCACCTCGAGCTTGGCGCCCTGCTCCACCAGCTTGCCCAGTTGCAGCACGACGACGCGGTCGGCGATTTCGGCGACGACGCCCATATCGTGCGTAATGAACAGCACGCTGGTGTTGTGCTCACGCTGCAGCTGCCGGATCAGGCGCAGGATTTCCGCCTGGGTCGTGACATCCAGCGCCGTCGTCGGCTCATCGGCGATCAACAG
>PLYG01000507.1 GCA_003153335.1 Betaproteobacteria bacterium
GCACTTCGTCGTACGCGGTGTACCGATCTGGTACAAGCCAGTACAAATGATAGGCTTATGAACCAATACTTCTGTGCGCTAGCGCACACCGAAATGCTGCCCACCGGGACCTTCAGGCAACGATCCAGGCGCGCACCGGTGCCCGGTCAGGCATTCCACCGCACCCGTCCCAACTCCGCGACATCGTATCCCGCCAGCATCTTCGCCTGCCGCTGGAATAGCGGTCGCCGCGTGAAGGCGAACAGCGACTGCAGCGGCGCATCGAAATAACTGCTGCGCAGCACGGCGATGTCCAGCCGTTCCACTGCCAGCGGGACGAAATCGAGATGAAATTGCTGCGCGACCGCGCGCACGGCGAGGCCGGCGTCAGCGCGGCCATCGAGAATCGCGGCGGCCACATCGCTTTCGGTCTGCGCCGCGGGATTCACATAGGTCAATGCATTCGAATCGACGCCGGCCTCGGCCAGTAATTGCAGGAACAGCAGGTGGCTGCCCGCGCCGGGCTGCCGGATGATCACGCGTGTTTTCCGCTTCCTGAGATCAACTAACGATTTGATCTTCAGCGGGTTCCTGGCCGCGAGCACCAGCCCCTGTTCGCGGGTCGCCCATTGCAGCAATACGCAATCCAGATGCGCCAACCGGTCCTGCGCCAGCATGATGTTGCGGTCCAGATCGTCGCCGCCCTTTTGCTTCGCCGCGGGAATATGAATGGCGGCCGCGCAGGCGGTGCCGGCCAGTAATCGGTCGATGCCGTCCAGGCTCCCGTAAGTCATCGTGGCCAGCCCACAGCGGGATTCCCGCACTGCCCATTCCAACAGCGGGTCGTGGCTGCCCGCGAGCACGGCGGGTGCATTACGGGAGGCGACTAGCGGCGTTCCGCTCATGCCGCGTTTGACCCACTCGTCGACCAGCGCACGCGGAAACAGCAGCTTGCCCGAGACGCGTGAATGCGGGATGACTTCCCGCGCCACCAGATCGTAAATCTTGCGTTCCTTGAGCCGCAGATAGTCGGCAATTTCCCTGGTGCTCATCAACTCGCGCATCGGACAACCCTCAAATTAGCAAGCATTTCCGCGCATTATCATGCAAATTTTACGGACGCCGGAATTATTGCATATGACTGGCACTCGCGCCATTACACTGCGTTCATGGAGGAACTCTCACAGAGTCTCGGACTGGCGCTAGGCCTGCTCAGGGAATTCGACAGCACGCTGCTCGCGATTGCCGGTCTCTCGCTCAGGGTATCGGGCGTCGCGGTACTTGCAGCCTCGCTGGTGGCGCTGCCATTCGGCGCCTGGCTGGCGCTTGCCCGCTTTCCGGGCCGGCAAGTGCTGATCGCCGTGCTGAACGGCATGATGGGCCTGCCGCCGGTGGTGGTCGGACTGTTGATCTATCTGCTGCTGTCGCGCGCCGGTCCGTTGGGGTCCCTGGGCATCCTGTTCACGCCGGCCGCGATGATGGTGGCGCAGGCAGTGTTGGTGCTCCCTATCATTGCCGCGCTCTCGCGGCAGGTGATCGAAGACGCATGGAGCGAATACCGGGAGCAATTGCTTTCGCTCAATGCCACGCGTTGGCAATGCATGCGCGCACTATTGTGGGATCTGCGCTTTACGCTGCTGACCGCCGTGCTCGCCGGTTTCGGCCGCGCTATTGCGGAGGTCGGCGCGGTGATGATCGTCGGCGGCAATATCGACGGCGTCACGCGGGTGATGACCACGGCGATCGCACTGGAAACCAGCAAAGGCGATCTGGCACTGGCGCTGGCGCTGGGGATGGTGCTGATCGCGCTGGTGATTGTCATCAATGCGGCCGCACAATTGATGAAGAGCTATGCGATGAGGCGCTATGGCTGACGTCGCCACCAACGGCACGGTAAGCATCCTGCCCCTTGCGGTCGAGGGCCTTTGCTACCGTGCGGGAGAGGTCGATGTGCTGGAGGATGTTTCGCTGCGCATTGAATCCGGCACGCGGAACATTGTGCTGGGTCCGAACGGCGCGGNNGCGGCAGGCGCAGGCGATGGTGTTTCAGCGTCCTGTGATGTTGCGACGTACTGCGCGCGAGAACATCGAATTCGCGCTGGGTGTCAGCGGGATGCGCCAGGACAAACGGGCCGCGGCCAGAGCGGCGCTTGAGCACGTCGGTCTTTTGAGTCTCGAGACGCGGCCGGCGCGGCTGTGTTCGGGCGGCGAGCAGCAGCGCATCGCGCTGGCCCGCGCATGGGCGCTGCGCCCTGACGTCCTGTTCCTCGACGAACCTACCGCAAGTCTTGATCCGGCCGCGACCAAGGCAATCGAGGAAATCATCGCCGCGATGCACCGTGCGGGCACCACCATCGTGATGACCACCCACGACCTGGGCCAGGCCAGACGGATCGCGGACCGGGTGCTGTTCCTGCATCGCGGGCGGCTGGTCGAAGACACCTCGGCGCGAGAGTTTTTTCAGCAACCCAAGTCGCCCGAAGCGGCGGCGTTCGTAAGAGGAGAACTGCTATGGTAATTGCGCCCTATCGTCGTTGGCTCATCGCTGGAACCCTGTCACTCGCGCTGGCCTTTTCAATGGCGCTTCCTGTTTTCGCGCAAGACAAGTTCATCGTCGTGGCGTCGACCACTTCCACCGAGGACTCCGGTCTGTTCAAGTATCTGCTGCCGATGTTCAAGGCCAGGACGGGCATCGACGTGCGTGTCGTTGCGCAGGGAACCGGCCAAGCACTCGCCACGGCGCGCAAAGGCGACGCCGACGTGGTGTTCGTGC
>PLYG01000432.1 GCA_003153335.1 Betaproteobacteria bacterium
GCATCACCGGCAAGACCGGCCAGTTTCATACGCGGATGTGCCGCGACTATGCGAACGGCAAGAATTGCTTTGTCGCTGGCGTCAATCCCAAGAAAGCCGGCGAGGACTTCGAAGGGATTCCGATTTTCGCGACAGTGCGCGATGCCAAGGAAAAAACAGGCGTCAATGTGTCGGTGATTTATGTGCCGCCACCGTTTGCCGCCGCCGCAATCTGGGAAGCGGTCGACGCCGATCNNGCATCATGCCCGGCCACATCCACAAAAAGGGCCGCGTCGGCGTCGTGTCGCGTTCGGGGACGCTGACTTATGAAGCGGTCGGCCAGTTGATGGATCTTGGCCTTGGCCAGTCGTCGTGCGTGGGAATCGGCGGCGATCCGGTCAATGGATTGAAGCACATCGATGTCCTCAAGCTGTTCAACGACGATCCCGAGACCGAAGCCGTGGTCATGGTCGGCGAAATCGGCGGTTCCGATGAAGAGACGGCCGCTGAATGGGTCAAGGCCAACATGAAAAAGCCCGTCGTCGGATTTATCGCCGGCGTTACCGCTCCGGCCGGTAAACGCATGGGTCACGCGGGCGCAATCATTTCGGGCGGCAAAGGTACGGCACAGGAGAAACTGGCGGTGATGGAGGCGTGCGGGATCAAAGTGACCAGGAATCCGGCGGAGATGGGGCGGCTGCTCCAGTCGATTCTCTAGGAGCCTGTCGGACTTAGGTGTTCGATAGCGAAACGGTGAGGGAGCGAGGACAGATTTTGACGCTTTCGACGCACATATCGGGAATACGTAAGGAGAAAGCGATGAAATATGGACCGCTCCATCGCCGTTGCAGCCGAATCATCCTAAGTCCGACAGGCTCCTAGCCTGATTGACATCCAGTGACTTGCGTCAAAGGATTGTTGTCCCCGCGCAGGCTGGGACCCAGCGTCGTTTGGCTTAACGCCACTGGGTTTCCGGCTGCGCGGGAACGACGATGCGGGGGATTCAGGCGTCATACATTTTCGAAAATGCTCGATAGGCGCGAACGGCGCGGCTGATTTTTTGGCATGGTGGCGACGCAGTACATTAGAATAAGCACCACTATGACCTGGGGCACGACGCCCCCGGTTTTTTCAGGCAGCACCCGGAGAGGGATCGACCGTGGACATCTTTACATCCGCCGCAATGTGGACGGCACTGGGCAACATCATTCTGGTCAATATCGTGCTCTCCGGCGACAACGCGGTGGTCATTGCCATGGCTGCGCGCGGTTTGCACGGCAGGCAGCAGAAGTTAGCGATCATCTGGGGCAGCGCCGCGGCGATCGCGATACGGGTCGCACTCACGTTGTTCGCAGTCGAGCTCCTGAAGTATCCGTACCTGAAAATCGTCGGTGCGCTGCTGCTGCTCTATATTGGGGTGCAGCTTCTGGCCGAGGGCGACGAGGACGAGGTCTCCGTCATTGAACACACGTTGCTGTGGGCGGCGGTCAGGACGATCATGGTGGCGGACTTGGTGATGAGTCTGGACAATGTGATAGGGGTGGCGGCAGCGGCTAAAGGGAATGCGACGTTGCTGATCATCGGACTGGCCATCAGCATTCCATTGATCGTGTTCGGCAGCACCATCATGCTCAAGCTGATGGAAAAATTCCCCATCATCATCACGTTGGGCGGCGCGCTCCTGGGCTACCTCGCCGGCGACATGTTGGTCACGGACCCGGCCATCGCGGACTGGGCGACCGCCCAGTTTTCGCACCATGATCTGCAGATCATCCCCGGAACCCTCGAGCTCAGCGTGCCTGGCCTGATCGGCGCCGTGCTGGTCATCCTGGGCGGAAAATGGCTCTCCCGCCGCGCCGCATCGAAGTCCCCAGCCACACTGGCCGGGGAATAGGCATGGCGCTCTTTTTGCGCGAAGATGACGTCAAACAGGTCCTGACGATGCCACTGGCGCTGGATCGCGTGGCGGCGGCATTCCGGTATCTGGGGACGGGTGAAGCGATCGATCTCCCGCGCGAACGCATCCGCTTGCCGCAGGTCTCGCAGCAACTGATGCAGGGCGCGGTGCCGGCGCTCAACGTGATCGGCTATAAGCATTACACCAACAGCCGCGAGTCGACCCGCTTTCTGATCTATCTCTACAATGCCGAGCGCGGCGATCTCGACGCCATCATCGAAGGCAACGTTCTGGGCATGATGCGCACCGGCGCCGCCAGCGGGGTCGCGACCAGGCACCTGGCGCGGGCCGATGCGGGTGTGGTGGGCCTGTTCGGCACTGGCTGGCAGGCGGTCGGCCAGTTGCGCGCGATTGCGCTGGTGCGCACCTTGCGCCAGGTCAAGGTGTACGGCCGCAATCCAGACCGCCTGGCCCGCTTTTGCGAACGGATGCGCACCGAGCTGGGCGTTTCCGTCGAACCGATGGCCTCGGCTGAAGACACGGTGCGCGGCAGTGACATCGTCGTCACCATCACCTCATCGGCCACGCCGCTGTTCAACGGCGAGTGTGTCGAGCCAGGCACGCATATCAATGCAGTGGGGGCGAATTCCCTGGCGCGCCGGGAGCTCGACGAGGCGACGATTGCGCGCGCGTCGCTGATCGTGGTCGATACGGTGCCCACGGCATTGCGTGAGGCCGGGGATCTGCTGCCGGCGCTGGAAAGGGGCCGGCTGCATGCGCGGCAACTGGTTGAACTGGGTGCAATTGTCGCCGGTCACGCGGTCGGGCGGGCGACGCCGACGCAGATCACGATATTCGAATCGCAAGGCCTCGCCATTCAGGACCTGGTCGTGGGCGCCGCGCTGGTTGAACTGGCGCGGGCCAGGGGTTTGGGCGTTGAACTACCGCTGGCAATGTGACTACCTTTCCCGTCTCTCTTGAAATGGCTGCCCTGACCGACGTCGGCCAGTCCCGGCCGCACAATGAGGACGCGCTTTATATCGACACCCATCTGCGCCTGGCGCTCTTGTGCGACGGCATGGGTGGGTACAGCTCAGGCGAAGTGGCGAGTGCGATCGCCATCGAAACCATCACCAGCGGAATTCGCAGTCACGCCAGTCCGGACAGGATCCTGGGCAAGATCGACACCAGCAGCGGGCTCACGCATGCCGCGATATATTTGCGTGAACAGATTCTGACCGCGAACCAGATCATCTACAACCGCGCGCACAGTGACGGCAAAAACGCCGGGATGGGCACCACCGTCGTAGCGATTTTTTTTTACGAAAGCCGTGTGTGCATCGCGCACATCGGCGACTCGCGCTGCTACCGTTGGCGCCGCGACAAATTCCAGCAGCTCACGCGGGACCACTCGCTGCTGCAGGACCAGATCGACTTCGGCCTGATTAGCCAGGAAGATGCCCGGCATGCGCAGCACAAGAACCTGCTGACCAAGGCGCTCGGGATCGATCCCATTGTCGAACCGGACATCACCGAATACCGGATCGAGGTGGGCGACATCTATCTGCTCTGCTCGGACGGCTTGTGCGATCCGGTCAACGACGATGAAATGGCCGCGATGCTGTCCGTGAGAAATCTCGATCTGCACGTCGCCCTGCAGCAGATGATCGATCTTGCCAATCAGCGCGGCGGCCCGGACAATATCACCGCGGTCCTCGTTCGCGTGCCGGAAGGATTCATCGAAAAGGGGGGGTGGGCGAAGTGGCGCAAGGGCGGTTGATGCGCCAAACGACGGGAGACGGGTACGACAGTGCTCAACTCACGCTGCCTTCAACGACTTCAATTTTTGAATCTCGGACCCTAAATTTTCCTGTTTGGTAAGCAGATCAAAGCATGTTTGCAGGTTCATCCAGAATTCGGGTGACACGTTGAAATAGTGCGCCAAACGCAAAGCAGTACCGACCGTAATCCCGCGCTTGCCATGGACGATTTCGTTGATGCGCCGTGGTGGTACGTTTATATCCAATGCCAGACGATACTGTCTGAGTCCAAGCGGGCGCAGAAATTCTTCCTGCAGCATTTCCCTGGGATGGATAGGTTTCAGTTTTAGCATGGTGGATTCCTATTGGTGATAGCCAACAATTTCGACGCTGTCGGCGCCATCGTTCCATTCGAAGCAGAGACGCCATTGATCATTTGCAAATGGTAACGGAGAGCGTTATTGTGTGAAAGGATATTGGCCTAAGACTTGGTGCACTGGGTTCTCGCCTTCGCGGGAATCACAACCAATCGGACGCCACTGGATTTCCGGCGAGCGCCACTGGGTTCCCGCCTGCGCGGGAACGACAAACTAAGGCGGGACATGGTTACGACAGCGCCCAGTTTAAGGAGACTAGTCGAGCGCCGGCGCAAGTCACTGCACCAAAGTACGTTTGACAATATATTCCGTCTAAGGAATAATTCGGTATGCAATGGGACGTTGAATATACCGATGAATTCGGGGGCTGGTGGGAAACGCCGACAGCAGACGAACTTGCCACTTTGGATACCGGCGTTGCTCTGTTGGAGGCGTATGGCCCGAATCTGCGTCATCCACATAGCAGCGGCATCAACGGCTCAAAGCATGCGCACATGCGCAAATTGCGTGTCCAGCACGCTGGACGCCCTTATCGGGTCTTGTTTGCATTCGACCCGCGTCAGTGTGCCATCTTGTTGCTAGGCGGGGACAAGACGGGCAATGACCGCAGGTACGTTGGGAACGTACCGATTGCGGATACGCTATATGACGAGCATTTGGAAACGCCACGAAAGGAAGGACTGATCGATGGCTAAGAAATTTTCTGTACTGCGCGACAAACTGTCGCCAGAAGCCCGCGCTCGCTCCGGCGAGATCTTCCAGAAGTTGACGGCTGAATTGCCGCTGCACGAATTGCGGCAAGCCAAGGCACTATCACAGGTGAAGTTGGCCGAGACGCTGCACGTCAATCAGGCAGCGATCTCCAAGATGGAACACCGCACCGACATGTATATCAGCACCTTGCGCGATTACATTCGCGCCATGGGCGGCGACCTGGAGATCGTAGCCAAGTTTCCCGATGGCGCCGTGAAGATCACGAATTTCGCCGAGCGCGACCCGGAGCCTGCTCTGCGGGAATAACAAATTGAATAACACTTCTTCCGGAAGCTCGATGCTTGCCGACACAAATAACGGTTCCCTATGGAAGTACCGCTGAAGCCAGGCGCCGCCGGGGCCATGGCATCGCCAGACGCCGGCGTTCCGACGGCGCGGTCGAATCTTGACCCCGGCGCCGCCGTTCGCCCCTTGGTCTCAGTCGTCATGCCTTGTCTGAACGAGGAGCGCACCCTCGGCATTTGCGTGGACAAGGCGCTGTGCGCCTTTCGCGAGATGGGGATGGCGGGCGAAGTGGTCATCGCCGACAACGGTTCGACCGACAGCTCGGTCGAAGTCGCCCGCGCCCACGGCGCCCGCGTTGTACACCAGCCCCTCAAAGGCTATGGCGCGGCATTGCAGGCCGGCATCGACGCCGCGGTGGGCGAGTTCATCATCATGGGCGACGCCGACGATTCCTACGACTGGACGGCTATCGCGCCATTCGTCGAGGAATGGCGCAAGGGGTCCGATATGGTGATGGGCAACCGCTTTCGCGGCGGAATCGAGTCCGATGCGATGCCGGCCCTGCATCGCTATCTGGGCAACCCCGTCCTGTCGTTCATTTCACGGCTGGCGTTTCGCGTTCCGCTGGGCGATTTTCACTGCGGGATGCGGGGGTTTTCGAAGGCAGCCTACGAAAAGATGCGTCCGCGCACGCCGGGTATGGAGTTCGCGACGGAAATGATTGCCGGCGCGGCGCGGAGCGGCCTGAAGATCACTGAAATTCCCGTCACGCTCTATCCAGACAAGCGCGATCGGCCGCCCCACCTGCGACCATTCCGGGACGGATGGCGTCATCTGCGGTTCATCGTGACGTATGCGCCGCACTATCTGTACCTGATCCCCGGAGCGACCATGCTGGCCATCGGCGTGGTCCTGCAGATGCTGCTTGCCACCGGCCCGCTACAAGTGGGCAATTTGTACATGGGTATCCACTATCTCGCCCTGGGCGGCCTGCTCATGTTGATCGGGTTCAACGTTCTGAGCATGGGCGTGATAGCGAAACTGATTGTTGCCGACCGGTATCCGCTGGCGCTGGGTGGGAAGATGATGGCTCTGCTAAAAGTGTTCAACCTGGAGCGGGCGCTGGTCCTTGGCGGAACACTTTTTCTCGCGGGTCTTGCCGTCGCCACGGTAATTTTCTGGATCTGGCTCAGTCGTGCGGGTGGTTCGATGGACGAAACCGTGCACCCTGCGTTCGTGGCCGGGCACCTGATGGTCATGGGTGTCAATGTGATGTTTTTTGCGTTTATCCTGCATCTTGCGATTTCCGAGCGGGATTCGGAAGGCACGTGACATTTGTCACACCACTCCGTCGTCCCCGTCTGCGCGGGGAACGACAAGCTTCTTGCGGCAGTTGTCACTTATTTAGGTAACTGCCAATAGGCCTTCATGCTGCGCCGCTCAAAAAGATGAATCCACTCCCCTGTCGCGTTGTCCTGGTCACTCACTATTTCTCGACCCACCGAGGCGGAGTCGAGAACGTCGCTGGACAACTTGCGGAAAGACTCGTCGAAGATGGGTCGTTTCAGGTGACTTGGTTCGCCAGCGACTGTGATTTGCCGCCCGCCACGCGTGTCGGCCTGTCGATGGCGCCGATGCGATCATGGAATGGGATCGAGCGGCTTGGCCTGCCGTGGCCGATCTAGGGCGTTGGCTCGTTGCGACGATTGAAATGCGCGATTGCTGCCGCCGATATAGTTCATCTGCACGATTTCATCTATTTTGGCAACCTTGCCGCCTTTCTGTTCGCCAAATGGCGCAAGACGCCAATTCTGGTCACACAGCACATTGGGGACATTCCATATCGGAGTCGTCTTCTGAGCGGGATCTTGAAACTGATCAATCGC
>PLYG01000251.1 GCA_003153335.1 Betaproteobacteria bacterium
CGCGCTGGTTGACCAGGCACTTCTTCGAATCGTGGACGAACTCGATCGGGTCCTCGATAGTCAGGATGTGACCGTAAAGATTGGCATTGATATAATCGATCATGGCCGCGAGCGTGGTGGTCTTGCCGGACCCCGTCGGGCCATCCACCAGGACGATGCCGCGCGGCACGTTGCAGATTTCCTGAAATTGGCGCGGAAAGCCGAGGTCCTCGAGTGAAAGCACCTTGTTGGGAATGGTACGGAACACCACGCCGGCGCCTCTATCCTGAACGAAGGCATTGACCCGGAAGCGCGCCAGATTCGGGATAGCGAACGAAAAGTCGATTTCCAGCGTCTCTTCGTACATCTTCCGCTGCGCGTCGGACATGATGTCGTACACCATCCCGTGCACGTCCTGGTGCTCCAGCGGCGGAAGGTTGATGCGGCGCACATCGCCGTGCACGCGAATCATCGGCGGCATCCCGGCGGACAAGTGCAGGTCGGATGCTTTGTTCTTAACCGAAAACGCTAAGAGTTCGGCGATATCCACTATAATTCCTTAGATGGTTGGGAAAATCCGGCCTGATTCCATCCGCGCACAGTGAAACTGCGCGACCCTTCAAGTCCGCCAAACGATTATGAGCCAGATTGCCGAACGCATGCAAGCCGTGCGCGAAAGGATCTCCCGAGCCGCGGCGGACGCAGGGCGCCGCCCCGAGGAAATCCGGCTGCTGGCGGTCAGCAAGACATTTCCTGCCGGCGACATTGCCGAGGCAGCGGCCGCGGGTCAGTTCGCGTTTGGGGAAAACTACGTGCAGGAAGCGATCGCGAAAATCGCCGCGTTGCGCCACCTGCCACAGCTCGCGTGGCACTTGATCGGACCGCTGCAGGCGAACAAGACCGCGGCGGCCGCGGTGAACTTTGCCTGGGTGCACAGTATAGACCGCGAAAAGATTGCCTCACGCCTCTCGCTTGCGCGGCCGGCCGGCGCGCCGCCCCTGTCGGTATGCGTTCAGGTCAACATCAGCGGCGAAGCAACCAAGAGCGGTGTTGCGCCCGAGGGCGCCATAGGTCTTGCCAAGACCGTCGCGGTGATGCCCCACTTGCGTCTGCGCGGATTCATGGGGATTGCGGAGCCGAGCGCAGAGGCCGCCATTCCCCGCCTGCAGTTTCGTTTGCTCAGAGAATTGCGCGACGAACTGCGCCGGCAGGGGTTGGAGCTGGACACGCTCTCCATGGGCATGAGCGCCGATCTCGAAGCGGCGATTGCCGAAGGTTCGACCATGGTCCGCATCGGCAGCGCTATCTTTGGCGAGCGAAACAGGGAGACGACATGAACGTGCTTTTCATCGGCGGCGGCAACATGGGCCGCGCGCTGGTTGGCGGACTGCTGGCGCAGGGTCGCGCCCGCGACGCGATCGCGGTGGTCGAACAGGACACCGCAGCCCGCGCGCGATTGCAAGGCGAGTTCGGTGTCCACGTCGCCCCCGGGATCGGCAGCGATGTCACGGCGCGCGCCGGGACCATCGTGCTGGCGGTGAAGCCGCAACACTTGCGCCAGACAGCGCAATCTCTGGCGCCGCACCTCACCGGCCAGCTCGTGATTTCCATTGCCGCCGGAATCCGGCTGGCTAATCTATCGCGGTGGCTGGGCGGGTATACGCGCCTGGTGCGGGTCATGCCCAACACCCCGGCAATGATACGGCGTGGGATTGCGGGACTCTTCGCGCATCCGACCGTGGGCGATGTCGAGCGCAAGAATGCGGAGGATGTACTCGACGCAGTCGGAAAAACGATGTGGTGCGAGCGCGAAGAACAGCTCGACGCAATCACCGCGGTGTCGGGTAGCGGTCCGGCTTATGTGTTTTACTTCCTCGAAGCGCTGATCGAGGCAGGCCAGGATCTCGGTTTCAGCCCTGACCAGGCGCNNAGTAACCTCAAAGGGCGGCACGACCGAAGCGGCCGTGGCGGTGCTCGAGGAACGCGCCGTGAAGGCGGCGTTCATTGCGGCGATTCGCGCGGCCGAGGCGCGCGCGACGGAGCTGGGCGATGTCCTGGGAAAGGACGGCTGAGCACCTCCGATCATGAAAAACGCGTTGCTCTTTTTGTGCGACACGCTGTTTGCGCTCATCGTCTATCCGCTACTGTTGCGGTTCTGGATGCAGGTGCTGCGTGCGCCGTTTCGCAATCCGCTGGGCGAGGCCGTGCTGGCGTTGACCAACTGGCTGGTCAAACCCTTGCGCAGGATCATTCCGGGATGGTTCGGCATCGACTTCGCTACGCTGTTGCCCGCGCTGTTCGCACGCTGGTTGTGGCTGGTCGCGGAGTTTGCCATTGCGGGGATTGCCATCGACGGCGCGGTGGCGGGGATGCTGGTGGCGCAGGCCTGCCTCGCCCTGTTCAAGGCGTCGATTTACCTGCTGATGGCCGCGGTTATCGTGCAGGCGGTGCTGTCGTGGGTGGCGCCCCATGGCCCGGTGGCCGGTGTGCTCAATGCGATGACCTTCCGGTTCCTGCGCCCGCTACGCAATGTCGTGCCGTTGATAGGCGGGCAACTCGACCTGTCGCCGCTGATCCTGATCGTGCTGTGCCAACTGGTGCTGCTGCTGCCGGTGGCGTGGCTCGAGCAAGCACTGTTGCATGGCGGCTTCTGATCCCGAATGGGCGCGCTATGACAGCGCAGCCGACGTCCTGACGCTCCGTGTCCATGTCCAGTCCGGCGCCCGGCGCACGGAGCCCGCGGGAATTCACGGCGATCGCCTGAAAATCAGGCTTGCCGCGCCGCCGGTCGAGGGCAAGGCCAACGCCGCGCTGCGCATGTTCGTTGCCGAGGCCTTCGCGGTCCCGCAGCGCAACGTCGAACTGGTGGCTGGCGAGTCCGGCCGAAAAAAGACGTTGCGCGTGATCTCGCCAAGATTGCGCCCGGACCAGGCCTGGGCTCAAGACTTCTGCGATGCTTCCTGAGCAAGCGCGACGGCATTGGCAATGGCGGCGAACACGGCGACCGGCAGCGTCTCGGCGCGTGCGCCGGGATCGACACCCAGTTGCAACAGTGCTTGCTCGCCGATGTGCTGTTGCAACGCGTTGCGCAACGTCTTGCGGCGCTGGCCGAATCCGGCTGCGACGATGGTCTCGAAAACGCCCTGATCGCGGATCAACGGCCGCGCCGCACCAAGCGGGATCAGCCGTACCACCGCCGACTCCACAGCCGGCACTGGCTGGAATGCGTCCGCCGGCACCCTGAACAGTTTTTCCACGGCAAATACCGATTGCAAGCTCACCGACAGGCGCCCGTATTCAGGCGTGCCGGGCGCCGCCGCCATCCGGTCGACGACTTCGGCCTGCAACATGAAATGCAGGTCGGCAAGATGCGGGACATACTCTGCACAGTGAAAGAGCAGCGGCGAGGAAATGTGATACGGCAGATTGCCGACCACGCGCAGACCCACTAGCCCTTGGTCCAGCGCCGCCAGGTCGGTAGTCAGCGCGTCCGCGGTGATCACGGTCAGGCGCGATGGCGGATGTTCCGCCCGCAGCGCTTCGGCCAGATCGCGGTCGATTTCGATAACCGTCAGACGATCGACTCGCTCCAGCAACGGCCGCGTCAGCGCGCCGCGACCGGGACCGATCTCGACCAGACGGTCGTCGCGCTTCGGGCCTATCGCATCAACGATGCGCTCGATGTAGTGGCGATCGACCAGAAAATTCTGGCTGAAGCGTTTGCGGGGACGGTGTCGCATCAAGCGTAATTTTCGCAATATGGTCGGCGGGCGCGACTCTCTGTTAAAATCGTTCCGAGCCGGCTTCCCTGCCACGCCATATTGGCCATTATCCAGCAAAACCCATGCGCGCCCGATCTCTCATCCTCTTTCTTGCCACACTGTTGTTCGCGGCCGGCGTTGGCGCACAAAAGGGACGGCCGGATCTGCAGCCGTTGCCCGAGCCGCCGCCACCCCCGCCGGGTGTGTCGGACCCGGAACTCGAGCCGCAAGTCACGATCAGGAAAAACGACGGCGACACCATCGNNGAGATCCGTGTCGGCGGCCGGCTGGTGATGATCAAGGTCACGCCGGCCCACGGAGTCCCCTACATCCTGACCGACTCCAAGGGCGACGGCTCGTTCACCAACCGCCGGGATTCGCTGGAGGTGCCCCCTGGCGTCCCGATGTGGGTGCTCTTCACATTCTAGCCCGCAGCAACCATTGCGAACGCCTGGCACGGCGGCCAGGATTCCTGCAGGTTTTCCCGGTTCCCCTATGTCCGTCTACACCAAAGTAAGCTTTGACGAGTTGGCGGCATGGCTTCTTCGCTATGCGCTCAGCCCACTGGCGGACCTGACGCCAATTGCGTCCGGCATCGAAAACACGAACTATTTCGTCACCACCGAAAACGAGCGGCTGGTGCTGACGTTGTATGAACGCCTCCCCGCCGAGGATCTGCCGTTCTATCTCAACCTGATGGCGCATCTGGCGCAGCACGGCGTTCCTGCGCCGGCGCCCATTGCCGATCGCAGTGGAACCTATTTCAGCGTGCTCAACAACAAGCCGGCAAGCCTGGTCACGCGACTCGATGGCGCGCCCCAATTGACCCCTGACGCGGCGCACTGTGCGCAGATCGGCCGCACGCTGGCGCAGCTGCATGTGGCAACCGGCAGCTTTCGTGGCCGGCATGCCAACCCGCGCGGCGCGGCATGGCGCACCCAGGCCGCCCGCGCCGTGAAGCGGTTTCTCCAGCCTCTCCAACTCGAACTGCTGAACAGTGAGATGGATGCGCAGCGAAAAATGGCGCGTCGCCGGCTGCCGCACAGCGCAATCCATGGCGACCTGTTCCGCGATAACGCACTGTTCGTCGGGGCTAAGCTGGCGGGGATCATCGATTTCGGTTTCGCCGCCACCGATGCGCTGGCGTACGACCTGGCGATTACGGTCAACGACTGGTGCATCGATGCCGAATCCGAACTCGATGCCAAACGCACCCGGGCGCTCATCGACGCGTACCAGGCGGTGCGGCCGCTCACCGACGACGAGCGCGATGCGTGGCCGCTGCTGCTGCGCCTTGCCGCTTTGCGCTTCTGGCTGTCGCGGTTGTACGACCTGCACCTGCCGCGGCCCGGCGAGCTCACGCACGCACACGATCCCGAGCACTTCGAGCGCGTGTTGCGCGCACGCGTCGCGCGCTCGGGGCCGCCCCTTTCGCGATGAGCACGCTTCCCGTCTTTGTCCGCCTTCCCGCGGCGCGCGGTTGGGCTTGGCTGGTCCACGCCCATGCGCTGTTTGCCCGCGCGCGCCTCTACTGGCTGCTACTGATCCTGGGGTATTGGCTGATTACCATCATGCTGACCATCGTACCGTTTATCGGTGTCGCCGCCGCCACCCTGCTCAAGCCTGTTTTTGCGGTGGGTTTCCTGGCGGCAGCCTGGTCGCAGGAAAAGGGTGAAGCACCGCGCCTGAGCCGGCTGTTCGCCGGTTTCCGGTCCAATGTCCGCGCGTTGCTGCCGCTGGGCGCGGTCTATGCGGCGGGGATCGCGCTCGCTCTGGCCATCAGTTCGGTGATGGATGGCGGGGCGCTGATGCGGCTGATCCTGTTCGGGGAAGCGCCGGAAGGCAACGTGATGGCGATTCCGGGAATCCAGTCGGCGATGGCGCTCGCCGCGCTGTGCGCGGTGCCGACGTTGCTTGCGCTGTGGTTTGCACCGGCGCTGATCGTGTTTCAGGATCAGCCGACCTTCACGGCGCTTAGCCTTAGCCTACGCGCCGCATTTTCCAATTTCACGGCAGTCGTGATCTACGCGATGTCGGTGTTCCTGTTCTGGGTGGTGATTCCAGGGATCATCATCAGCATGTCGGCCGTGTTGTTCGGCGAAACGGGTGCCTTGTTCGGCGTTGCACTGGCCACACCGATCACGCTCTCAGTCGTCGCCGTGATCCATGTCGCCGATTACGTGATCTATCGCGATCTGTTTCATCACGGCGAGGTGGTCGAAGCAAAGGGCGATACACCGCCGTCCGGCTGAGACGTAAATCAGGCGGCCTCGAGCCGGGCAAATTCCAGCGCCAGCCATTTCAGGCCGGCGTTATGGAAATTCACCTGCACTCGCGCGTCGGCCCCGCGCCCCTCGGCATTGACAATGACGCCGGTGCCGAACTTGGCGTGCATGACATTCTGGCCGATCCGAAAACTTGAGGCTGACGAATCGCTGCGCTCCCGCGCGGGTTCATCGGGATCCCACGCAGGGGGCGGTTCGGCCGTCAAGTTGGCCGGCGTCGCCGACAGCCATTGCAGCAACGCGGGCGGAATCTCGTCCAGGAACCGCGACACGACGTTATAGCGGAACTGGCCGTGCAGGCTGCGGCTTTGCGCGTATGTAAGGTATAACCGCCGCCGGGCGCGGGTCAGCGCGACATACATCAGGCGCCGCTCCTCTTCCGGTCCGTCCTGTTCGTTCAGGCTGTTGTCGTGCGGGAACAACCCTTCCTCCAAGCCGGTGACAAACACGGAGTGAAACTCGAGTCCCTTGGCCGAGTGCACAGTCATCTATTGCAGCGCATCCCGCCCTTCCGCCGCCTGCGTGTCGCCCGCTTCGAGCGCCGCGTGCGCCAGGAACGCGGTCAGCGTATCGGGCGACGCGCCGGTTTCGTCTATAGCCGGCGCATTGGATTGCGCTTCGCGCGCGAACGATTCGGCCGCCGCAACCAGTTCGCGCAAGTTGTCTACCCGCTCCTGAGCATCGCGTTCGGCGCCGTAGTGAGCCAGCAGGCCACTGGCCGCGATCACATGCTCGACCACCTCCGGCAAAGGCAGGCCCGCCGTCGCCGCGCGCAGGGTCTCGATCAGGCGCACGAACGCGGCGACACTGGCGCCGGATTTGCCGGCAGGCGCGTTGGCGCACGCGACCTGCCAGAGGCTCACGCCACCGCCTTGCGCCTGCGCCTGCAACCCCTCCAGCGTGCGCGCGCCGATGCCGCGCGGGGGAAAGTTGATAATCCTGAGCAGCGCGCCGTCGTCGTCGGAATTGGCGAGCAAACGCAGGTAGGCGAGCGCATGCTTGACCTCGGTGCGTTCGAAAAACCGCATGCCGCCATAGACGCGATAGGGCATGCCGGCGTTGAACAACGCGTGCTCGAGCACCCGCGATTGCGCGTTCGACCGGTACAGCAGGGCGATCGCCGTGGCGTTCACGCCCGAGTCGACCAGACCCTGCACCGTGTCGACGATGAAGGCCGCTTCGTCGACGTCGGTCGGGGCCTCGTAGACGCGCAGTGGCTCACCCTGGTTTTCGCGGGTCCAGAGGTTCTTGCCCAGGCGGGTCTGGTTGTGCTTGATCAGCGCATTGGCCGCGTCGAGAATATTCCCGTGCGAGCGATAGTTCTGTTCCAGCTTGATCAGTTCGATCGGAGCGAAATCCTGCTGAAAGCGCTGCATGTTGCCCACGTCGNNTCCTGGAATTCGTCGATCAGGAGGTACCGGAAGCGTTGCTGATAGTGTTCGCGCAAGCCCTGGTTGTGCGCGAGGACTTCATAGCTGCGCAAGAGCAACCCGGCGAAATCGACAGCCCCCTCGCGCTGGCAAACGTCTTCGTAAGCGGCATAGAGCTCGACCTGGCGCCGTGAATGCTCATCGAAGGCTTCGACCTGATTCGGGCGCAGCCCCTGTTCCTTGGCACCCGCGATGAAATACTGCAGCGCGCGGGCGGGATAATGTTCCTCGTCGACTTCGAGGGGCTTACCCTTAAGCGCCTTGTACATGCGCTTGATCAGGCCGAGCTGATCCTGCGTGTCGAGAATCTGGAACATCTGCGGCAGATTGGCGTCGCGATAATGCGCGCGCAAGAACCGGTTGCACAACCCGTGAAAGGTCCCGATCCACATGCCGCGGGTATTGACCGTGAGCATGGCCGCAAGGCGCACCTGCATCTCCCGGGCGGCCTTGTT
>PLYG01000576.1 GCA_003153335.1 Betaproteobacteria bacterium
TCGTGTCCGCAACCGTGAAGGCCGCATCACCTACCGTGAACACCGCATTCGCCTCGTTACGCCCGTAGGAGGGCATGCCGCGTGGACTGATCTTGTCCTTGTTGAGCGCATCCCACCAGAACTCGACGGCCTCGCGCGCACACGGCTCGTTCAACGCACTCGTCCAGCCATTCTTGGCCAGTACCGCGTTATCGCGGCTGCCGAACGGCTTCATCACATCGCAGCTATTGTTCCATAAGGTCCAAAGCGAGGAGTTCCAGTCGGCGTCCTTGCTCATGCCTCCCGCAAAACCAAACTTGACCTTGCCTTCGGCCTGCAACTTCTTGCTGATGGCTACCAGTTGCTTCCAGGTCTTGGGCACTTCACTTTCCTTGACCAGGTCGGTGCGGTAAAAAAGGGCACCCAGCGTGTGGCCCATCGGCACCACTGTGGTCTTTCCTTCCTTGTTGTTAAAGACAATCGCATCCGTGCCCCACTTGTCGGCGTATTTCAGGCCGACGATATCGTCCAGTGGCTCGACCAAGTGCGCCCATAGCTGCCCCCAATCGTCGTTGTGCCAGATCACGTCATACTGGTCCGAGCCCGAAGTCAATGATGCCGTCATCTTTTCAACGTAGACACCGTACGAATTCGGGATCTTGGTGATCTTGACATTGTTCTTTTCGCCCCATTTCACCATCATGTCGATGGATGCCTCTTGTAGCGGGTTAGGCTGGTAGGCGATACGCAATTCCTTTTGCTGCGCCGTTACGCTACCGGCAAGTAGCGAGAGCCCGGCGGCACACGCTACAGCCCATTGTTTCGCATTACTCATATCCTTCTCCTTGGTGTCATATTGACTTTCCGTTCCTGACTGCCTCTAAAACAGTGCGGGCTCTCTCAGCTGCGATACTCGCTGCTGCACTCAAATCTTGAGCCCCTGAATAACGTATTTTTGTCCGAACAGCGTGAGCAAGAACGCGGGCACCAGTGCCAGCACCGCGGTGGCGGCCATGAGGTTCCACTGCATCCCCATTTCGGATACGAACTGCGCCATGACAACAGTGATGACCGGCGTATGCTGGCCCGTAAGTATCAGCGCAAACAGGAACTCGTTCCATGAAAACAGCCAACTCAGTACCGAAAGCGCCGAAATTGCCGGCACCGCCGAGGGTAACGCGACACGGTAAAAAGCACCCCAACGCGTGCAGCCATCGATCAGCGCGGCCTGCTCCATTGATGGGTCGATGCCATCGAAAAAACCTTTCATCAGCCACGAGAAGAAACAAATGTGCACGGCAATATGCGGCAACAATAACCCGACGTAGCTGTCGTACAGTCCGTAGCGCTGCTCGACAAAATAAAGCGGCAACACCCAGGTAACGAAGGGTACGCAGCGCAATGCATAGATGATGCCAAACCAGCCGCTGGCGATCGGCCCGCGGAAGCGCGACAACATGTAGCCGCTCGATACGGTCACCAGAATGGAAAAGATGGTCGCCAGCGTGGCGATGACGGCGCTATTGACGAACGCCTGGACCAGGCGCTCGTTTGCGAACACCTGAACGAAGCTGTCGAGCGTGAAATCCAGCCCCCTGTAGACGTAGTACACACCCGACTGCGGTCGCAACGAAGTCAGGATCAGCCACAGCACCGGAAAGGCAAATAAAAAGCACACCACCGTCACGGTCAGGGCAAAAGAAATACGTCGCGCGCCAGGGGCGAAGAAATCGAAGAACCGTCTTTGCAGCGTGTTCATCAGGACATCTTCCTGACGCGATCAAGAAGGCGATAGAGAACCAACCCCACGACCAGAATGATCAGAGCGGCAATGATGGCCGCCGCCGAGCCTTTGGCAAAGTCAAGAAAAACGAATGCCTGCTCGTAAGCGTAAATACTGAGTAATTCGGTCTCGCGCGCAGGTCCGCCACCCGTCAACGCCCAAACGGTATCGAAGGTTCGAAACGCATCGATTGAACGAATCACGATGCACACGACGATCACAGGTCGCAGCATTGGCAACGTTAGATGACGGAATACTCGCCATGCCGTGGTGCCATCGATCGCCGCTGCCTCGAAAGGCTCTTTTGGCAAACTCTGCAGGCCGGCCAGGAGCAATAACGTAAACCAGGGCGTCCAGAGCCAGACATCGGTCAACACAATGACTGAAAACGCGCTCCAGCGTTGCACCAGCCATGGCTGGCCCTCACCACCGAGTGCTTCCAGTACCACATTGACAATTCCGAACTGATCGTTGAACATCCAGCGCACCATAATGGCCGCGATTACGGGCGCCACCATCAGTGGCAACAGCAATATCGTCTGAACCAGTTTTTGCCCGCGAAACGGGCGATTCAGGGCCAGCGCCAATGCCAGGCCGATAACCAGAGAAATAATGACGCTGGCGAACATGAAAATAAACGTGTTGGGCAACACAATCTTCAGGAACGCCGGATCAGACAGTACGCTGGTGTATTGCGAGAGGCCGACCCAGGTTTTCTTCGGGTCGTTCAGCATCCAATCCCGAAAACTCGCGCTGCCGCCGATAAAAATCGGTATGGCCTGAAACAATATCAAGAGCATCATCGCCGGAGCAATCAGCATGAGCATGAAACGCTGCTGTTCTCCGAACATCTTGCGCCAGGTGTTCTTCGACTGCATGAATCCGTCTCCTGGAATCGAATCCAAACTGGATCCTCTAGTCAAGCCGGAGAAAGTATATTCCAAATTACCGTCGTTGAAACGGGCGGAACTCAAGCCGCATCTTTGAGTGCCCGAAACGAGATGTTCTGCTTCCGGGCAGAACTGAGCGATCGAAAGGTCCGAAACTAACTGTCAGTTGCCCTGATGAACCCAGACAGAACCTGCAGCGACTCGAACAAGAAATAGGAACCGAAGATCAGCTCGGCATTTAGAGCTGAATCGTGCCGACGGGAGTCGGGGCGCTTGTTAAAGCATCCGCCGATGAGCATGCCGCGCGGTCTGGGGTCATCGGAATAGGTCGGAGTAAGATAATTGGTGATCAGTGCAAGTACTGTCAGCTCCGCCGCCTCGCGGTAGCGCGATCGTTGGGCGGCGGTTGGCGCGAGTACGGCGAGTTTCAGTAGAGCCGCAGACACGATAGCTGTCGCAGCGGTATCCCGGTGCGTGTCGGGAATGGCAGGATCGTCAAAATCCCAGAAAGCAACCAGATCGTCTGGCACGTTAGCGAGCCACCAGTCCGCCGCAGCCATGCTTTGATCCAACCAACGCGTCTCTGAAGGGCAACGTGCGAACGCCATCACGGAGTAAAGCATTCCCCATGCCTGTGCCCGTCCCCAGACGCTAGTGTCGCTAAAACCCTTGTGGGTGAAATGGCGGACGACGCTGCCATCCCGGCTGTCGAGTTCGCTCGACTGGATAATCGAACCGTTCCGGCGACAATGGATATCGAGCACACGGGTAGCATGGCTCGTGGCGCACTCCCGGTAGGAGTTGTCCCCCGTCTGGCCGGCAGCCCAGAATAGCAAAGGAACCGCCTGCATTGAATCAATGCTGCTGAACGCCTTGCCGATCTGTCCGTGCTCCTCGGCATCCTTACCAAGCGGGATGAGCCCCAGCCTTGGGTCGAACTGATTGCGCAGGGACTCCGCGGCTTCGAGCGCGACTGTTTTCCCCGTCTCGTCACCAGTCAGGATTTGTCCCAGAGCCGCGCCACAATAGAAGCCAAATCCCTTGAAAGCGGTTTCCAGCTTTGCGCGAGGCCGCAAGCGCAGACACCAGGTACGGGCGAGTTCGTGAAACTTCTCGTCTCCGGTCATCCGATGCGCGAGCCACAGCATTCCGGGCCACGCGCCGCCGGTCCAATCGCCGTCCGGCGTCGTCGTCCATACTCCCGTTTGTCCATTGGCCCAGTGGGGGAAGGCGTTGCCGAGAGCCCCGGCCGTGTGCTCCATGCGGTCGATCATGTCGCCCGCAGCCTGCTTCCACGTATATTGCTTTTTTTCTTCGAACATCATCGTGCCCTGGCGTCGCCCAATCCGATCACAGGCCCGCCGCGTCCGCAACGATATCGAGCGCGGCGTCGACGGCCCGGAAGTACGTGTTCACGCCGAACCCCATCATGACTCCGCGCGAGGCGGACGCCGTGACCGAGTGGATGCTCCGCGCATAGTGGTTGGTCAGATGCAGTTCGACGACAGGAACCGTGATCCCTTTGATGCAGTCCCGCAATGCGTATCCGGCATAGGAAAAGCCTCCGGGATTGAGCACCACGGCATCCACATGGTCTTCCACCGCCCGATACAGGCACTCGATCGCCTCTCCCTCGTGATTGGTATAGACGATGTCGATCGTGAACCCGAGCTTTTGCGCATACTCGCGGAGCCTGGCATCGAGTTCGGCCGCGGTGGTGCGGCCATAGAGCTCCGGCTCGCGCCGTCCGAGCCAGTTCATGTTCGCGCCCTGCAGAAGTAAGAGCTTCGGCATGTCAACTCCTCAAGAATGGGTGAAGCGGGGCGTCTCTTTGGCAAAGAAAGCGCGCACGCCTTCGCGGCAATCCGCCGTGCTGAACGCCTGGTCGCTCAGGGCGAGCGAACGACTAATCGCCTGATCCTCGGTGGTGTCGAAAGACAGGTCGACCGCCTGCTTGCAGAGTTGCAGCGCACGGTTGGGCCGCTGGGCGAGCACCGCCGCCATCTGCTGCGCGACCCGCAGACTTTGACCGCGCGGCACCACCCGATTCACCAGCCCCCACGCGAGCGCGGTGGCGGCGTCGATGGGATCGCCGAAATACATCATCTCCTTGGCCCGGCCCTCGCCGATCCGGCGGGTCACGCGGACCGTGCCGCCGCTGCCGGGAAACACGCCGAGCTTGATCTCCGGCAGGCAAAGCTTGGCATGCTCCTCCACGACGATCAGATCGCAGCACACCGCCA
>PLYG01000515.1 GCA_003153335.1 Betaproteobacteria bacterium
CCGGGATCGATTTTCCGACCACCGCTGGGGCGTTCAGCACCGTCAACAACGGCCTCTGGGATGCCTTTGTCACCCGTCTCAACAGCACCGGCTCGGCACTTCTTTATTCTACGTTCCTTGGGGGCGGTAGCATTGACGGCGGCTACGGCATCGCCGTTTCTGCCGCCTGTGAGGCGTTTGTGACCGGGGAGACGGTCCATGACGTGACCGATTTTCCGACCACCGCGGGGGCGTTCCATACGACGCACAATGGCAGCGATGATGCCTTCGTCGCCAAGATCGCCACCGGCCCGTGCTGCGTCGCGCCCCCGTCGGGCATGGTCGCCTGGTACCCGTTGGATGAGTCGGTAGGGGCTACTACCATCATTGACATCGCACCCCCACAAAGTACCAGCTGGATCAATAACAGCGGAACGCCCAAGCCTGGAGCGGTGGCCCCGCTCGGACCCCCTTCGAGCGGCCCGGCTTCGGTTGCAGGTCAAGTAGGCGGAGCCCTGTATTTCAATGGCATTACCTATGCGGAGGTCGCGCCTAATTCAGAGCTCGACTTAAGTACGGGCGACTTCGCCGTCGACGCCGGGGTGACCGCCTTCACCATCGATGCCTGGGTCACCTATGCCCCAGGGGCGACATTCGCATCGATTTCGCCGATCGTAGACAAATTCAACTCACCGGGCGGCCCCGGCTTCGCTTTCTACATCAGAAATCAGCGTTTGGAACTCCAGATTAACGGGAGCCCCCCATTTGTCAGCATCGGTCCCTTAATGATCCCGGCCCCCGCCGGGCCTTGGTACCATGTGGCGGTGACGGTCCAGGGCGGTGGTCGTGCCCCTGGTCACGGGTTCTTTTACATCAATGGCTCCCCAACCGCCTTCGCGCCACCGCTGGGAAGCAGTGTCAACAATTCCCTGCCTTTGTGGATCGGCGAGACCCGAATATCAGGCCTGCGAGGGGGGATCGTGATCGACGAGCTGGAGATTTTCAACCGCGCGCTCTCGCAGCCGGAGATTCAGTCGATCGTCACCGCCCGCAGCGCCGGCAAGTGCAAACCCCTGCAGGTAGCGCCCGGCCCGACGCCTGTTGTCGAGTTCTACAACAACCTCCTCGATCACTTCTTCATCACCGCCAATCCCGACGAACGAACCGCAGTGAACAACGGCGCCGCCGGCCTTGGCTGGTCCATGACGGGTGATTCCTTCAACGCCGGCGGCGCCGCTCAGGTCTGCCGTTTCTATGGGAGCTTGTCGCCCGGTCCGAATTCGCACTTCTATACCATCGACCCTGCGGAGTGCCAGTCGCTGAAGAACCTGCAAGCCGCTACTCCCGCTACGCAGAAGAGGTGGAACTTTGAGAGCAATGACTTTTTCAGTTCGATGCCCACTAACGGCCAGTGCGCCAGCGGCTTGGTCCCGGTCTACCGCGCCTACAACAATGGCTTTGCCCGAGGCGTTGACAGCAATCACCGCATCACTGCAACCCAGGCGGCTTACCAGGCGCAGTTGGCCAAGGGGTGGATTGGCGAAGGCGTAGTGATGTGCGCGCCGCAATGAAGAGCAGGGGATAGGTTTTAGGTTGGCGTTTGGCTGCCCTTGGTTCGATGCGGCCGCTCCGGTTGCCAGCTTCCTGCTGGCCAATCAAGAGCAAGTAGCCGGTGAGCTTGTCGTCGTGATCGCCGCCGCTGCCGAAGCTGCGCCAGGCGCTCCACAGCCGCACCCAAAGGCCCGGCGGTGCCGGGCGCTGGCGCGCCGGGAGGCGCAACGGGAGAAACCTCATGTCATTCCGTGCGATTGAATGGCGATGCGGGGCAGCTTGCTGGGCTCGACCAGTTGCACCGGCACTTCTCCGGCTTCGAGCCGCCGCGTGACGCTCATGTGCACGCCGCGCGCAATCGCAGAAGCCGAATCGCTGCTTCCAGCCGGCTTCCCGGACCGCGTGGCAACAACCAACCATCTTCGAGGGGCTGAACAAGGCAGCGGCGGCTCTTGAACGAATGCCGGCATGGGCGGAAGGTCTTGACCGGCGCTGAAAATCGTGGTGCGGCTCGAGACCGGGAAGGACGCATTGTTCCCTGCCGCATGCCTTCAATCACGATGAATGTATCGCACCGACTACGCCAATACGAAAAGTGAATGACAATAATCAACCGCCTGGTTGCCAACGGCGGGATTCCGCTTTGGTTAGCGATTCTCCCGCGCTTCCGTGCTAAATTCTTTACATCTCACCCCTTCTGTCGCACCCTGAGTGAGGCGAGGAAGATACTTCAAAGGAATCCAGCATGGACATGGGCATCAGAGGAAAGACCGCGCTGGTCTGCGCGGCGAGCAAGGGTCTGGGCAAAGGCTGCGCGATGGCCTTGGCGCGGGAAGGCGTGAATCTGGTCATCACGGCGCGCGGCGCGGACGTCCTCCACGCCACAGCCGACGAGATCCGCAAGGCGACTGGTGTCACGGTGACGGCCGTCGTCGGCGACATCACGACCCCCGCAGGGCGCGCGGCGGCGCTGGCGGCAGCGCCGCAATTCGACATTCTGGTGAACAACGCGGGCGGGCCGCCGCCCGGCGATTTTCGGGACTGGGATCGCGATGCGTGGATCAAGGCATTGGATGCCAACATGCTTACCCCAATCGAGCTGATCAAGGCAACGGTGGACGGGATGATCGCGCGCAAGTTCGGTCGCATCGTGAATATCACGTCGGGCGCGGTGAAGGCGCCGATCGACATCCTCGGCTTATCCAACGGCGCGCGCTCGGGGCTCACGGGGTTCGTCGCAGGATTGTCGCGCAAGACCGTCGCACACAATGTGACGATCAACGGCCTGTTACCCGGCGCCTTCGACACCGACCGTTTGCGCGGAACCGCAGTCGGTGCGGCGAAGGCCCAGGGCAAGACCGTGGAGGAGTTCCTGGAAGTGCGCAAGAAAGCGGTTCCTGCAGGGCGCTTCGGCAACATCGACGAATTCGGCGCCGCCTGCGCGTTTCTGTGCAGCGTGCACGGCGGATACATCACCGGGCAGAACTTGCTACTCGACGGCGGCGCCTATCCTGGAACGTTTTGAAGACGCAGCACGCTTCAAGAATGCGGCTACGGGGGAGGAGAAAGCAGGCAGGATGGGAGGCGTTTACTTCTTCTCGTCCCCGGACGGACCTGACACCTGCGGCAACTCCGATCCCAGCGAGGGCGCGATGAGGCCGATCTTCGCGTACGTCAGCAGCTTTTCGCGCGTGTCGACGATATCGAGGTTGCGCATGGTGAGCTGGCCGATCCTGTCTTGTGGACTGAAGAAGGCTTCGCCCTTTTCCATCGTCAGGCGCTCGGGTTTGTAGGTGAGGTTGGGGCTGGTCGTGTCGAGAATGGAGTAATCGTTGCCGCGGCGCAGCTCCACCATCACCTCGCCGGTGATCACGCGCGCGACCCAGCGCTGCGCGGTGTCGCGCAGCATCATCGCCTGCGGATCGAACCAGCGGCCCTGGTAGAGCAGACGGCCCAGCCGGCGGCCTTGATCGCGGTACTGCTCGATCGTGTCCTCGTTGTGGATGCCGGTCACCAGCCGCTCGTAGCCGATATGGAGCAGCGCCATCCCGGGGGCTTCATAGATCCCGCGGCTCTTGGCTTCGATGATCCGGTTTTCGATCTGATCGCTCATCCCCAGGCCATGGCGCCCGCCGATCGCGTTCGCCGCGAGCAGCAGCGCCACATCGTCCTCGAACGTCTCGCCGTTCAGCGCCACGGGCCGGCCTTCTTCGAAGCGGATGGCGATGCGTTCGGCCTTGACCGCAACGTCGTCCCGCCAGAATGGGACACCCATGATCGGCTCCACGATCTTGATCCCCTGGTTCAAATGCTCGAGGTCCTTTGCTTCGTGGGTCGCGCCGAGAATGTTCGAGTCGGTGGAATACGCCTTCTCGACGCTCATCTTGTAACCGAAGCCCGCGCGATTCAGGTACTCCGACATCTCCTTGCGNNAAGCGTTCGATGTCGTTGCCCTTGAACGTGCTGCCATCGCCCCAGATGTGGACGTCGTCTTCCTTCATCGCGATGACGAGCATCGTGCCGGTGACGGCGCGTCCCAGCGGCGTGGTGTTGAAGTACGGCACCCCCGCGGTGGTGATGTGAAACGCGCCGCATTGCAGCGCGGCCAGACCCTCGGCCACGAGCTGCCGGCGGCAGTCGACCAGACGCGCCTTCTCGGCGCCGTATTGCAGCGCGCGCCGCGGGATATCGTCGTAGTCCAGTTCATCTGGCTGACCCAAATTCGCCGTGTAGGCGTAGGGGATCGCGCCTTTTTCGCGCATCCAGAGGAGCGCGGCGCTGGTGTCGAGTCCGCCGGAAAAGGCGATGCCGACT
Organism: Betaproteobacteria bacterium; assembly: GCA_003153335.1. Lineage (GTDB taxonomy): Bacteria > Pseudomonadota > Gammaproteobacteria > Burkholderiales > Casimicrobiaceae > PALSA-1005. The sequence goes on from PLYG01000515.1 coordinate 4,345, forward strand.
TTTTCGCCGACGGGGAGGGATTGAAGAATGTTTGCCATCGTTTGCCGCCAGCTCGAAAGGCCAGCCGAAGGGAGAGAATCTTGCATCTTACTTGATGATGCCTCCGCAGAGGCTGCCAATCCCCGATACTCGTCCGCTCGGTGGTGGTTGCGCGCTCTGCGAACGTAAATACCCGTGACTGCGCATTCGGTCCCCACCCGCAGCCGCTTATCAGGCGGGCCTAAGTGCAGTGAGGTTTAATCCGGCCAGCCGCGCTTGCGACCGAAACAACATTGTCGTACCAAAGGAAAGCGGCCCCGAGAGGCCGCTTTTCCCACCGCTATTTTAACAAGAATTACCCTCTGGGTTCGCCGTTGCCGTTGACTGTAATCGTACGGCCAGGGGGAGCTTGCATTTGCACTTTATGTTCTACACCCCGGAAATTGTAGGTTACATCCCAGAACTCGGGCTGGCCGCTCGGGACCGTGGAGCATTTCTGGACATCCTGGCCGTACACAGCGCGCCCGTCGCCACGACCGGCATTCGCACCGATTGCGGCACCAGCGACAGCGCCGCCGGCGGTCGCGACATCGTTGCCGCGTCCGCTGCCGATCTGGTGACCGAGCACGCCGCCGATGATCGCGCCGAGGACGGCGCCGCCAACGTTGGCATTGCCGCGGTCTTGAACGACCTGCTGCCGCTCGACCCAGCAGCGTTGCTCGGGCGGACCGACTACGGCGCGCACGGAAGTAACCGGCACCTCAACCAGCCGTTCGTTCGGACGCTGGCGATATTCGTAAGTGGGCGCGGCGAGTGGTTCCGGCGCCGCAATTGCGTTCGGTGCGTCATGGGTGATCGGCCGCACCGAGGAAATGCGGTTTTCCATGCCTAGTCCTCTGCGCGAGTCGTAGCTGCCACGGCGCAGAACCACGCATCGGCCCTGGAAGCGTGCGTCCTCGCACACTTCCCAGCGCCCGCGTTCGACGACTGCCGATGATGCGCGATCGTTGAATCCGAATCGTTCGAAGTTGCCTACCTGTTTGTCCGTGGTAAATGTCCGTCCGCGGAATCCCTCGCCCTCGTAGAAGGTGATTTGTGCCGCCGCCTGCGCGGCGATGCCGATCGCAGCTATACCCAGAGCGGCCTTGAGTTTCCAGTTCATAAGTGACTCTCCAATTGGTTTTGCGTGCAGAACTGCACGACTGATGTTGAACTACTAGCAAGAGCTTAACGCGCAAGAGCGATGGGACGTTGTCATCCGATGCGGCAGGGGCGTGTCGGCCAGCGTCGCCAACTGGCGACAGACTATTCCTACGCGCGCGTCACATTGACGCGCTAAAGTGAAATTCGAAATATGTTTCATTGGTCAATCACAGTTCAGCCGGGCTTCCTGAAGTCGCCTTCTATCCACTTTGACGCACTTTCCCTGGTCAGCTTGAAACCGGGCGCTACGCGCACTTGGGCGAGCTGTTCACCGGCATCATCCTGCGCGGTCAGCAGCGCATAGGGGTTCTCTTCGTCGGGAACGATATCCAGCGTCACGCTGACCCTCGCTGATTTGGCGGTCACCGTGACGCTCTGGTGCAGCGTGGCATGCAACTGCTGCTCCTGCCGGCGCACGAATTCCGAGGCGGTCTTGACCAAGGTGCTGAACGCGGTCCTGTCCAGCGGTTTCGGGTTCTTCTTGTCGCGTCCCATGGTCCAGGGGCCCACCAACGCGGGCTCGGCCTCCCCGTCCTTTTGCATCGCCACGGCCCAGCCATCGTCGTCTTCGTTCTTGATTACCCGCGCGGTCCAGCCGTCGGCGCGCCAAAGACGCGGGTCCTGCGTCCTGGAGTCACCGCTGGGCGAAGACTTGTCCGGGGAATCATGAGACGGGATGGGCATCTCGGTCAATTGGGCATCCGTAATTGCAAGACCAGGGGTTAAACCACGTTTTGTCAGGGATAGCCGTAGTCTGTTCCGATTTTGTCGACGTCGTCAGTCTGCTACCGCACAGAGCGTTACACCCTCGGACACCAATGGCGGCCAGCAGTAATTTCTTGAACATGTGCAATTTGGAGCCCCGCAAACGTCGGGGTAGCCGTGACCCGAGGAAGGATCGTACAGTACCGCGGTTGCCGTGTTCAGTCGAAGGGATGCGTCGCAAGCCGGGGAAGGCGCGGACAACCACCCATCTGTTGACCAATGTGCAAGAATTCGGCTGCGTGATGACATCGGAACACGCGTGTCGTCGACGCCATCGCAGTTCGTTTTTTCAGAAGGACTGAAGCCTGTCCACGACAACTCACTCAACAAGGAGAACACCATGATCGGTTACGTCACACTGGGTACCAACGATCTGCCCCGCGCGGCAAAGTTTTACGATGCGCTGCTGGCCGAAATCGGCGCCGGTCGCTTTATGGAGACGGACCAATTCATCGCCTGGGCGGTGAGTCCCACTGCTCCGGGGCTAGGTTTGACCAAGCCCTACGATGGCAAGGCGGCGACGGTCGGCAACGGCGTGATGGTCGCGCTGGCGATGGACACGCCCGGGAAAGTCGACAGTTTCTACAAGAAGGCCATGGAGCTGGGGGCGAAAGATGAAGGCCTTCCGGGCCCGCGCGGTGACAGCGGCTTCTACGCTGCTTACTTTCGCGATCTGGACGGGAACAAGCTGAATTGTTTTTGCATGAAGTGATCTGGATCAATGCACAGTGCGGCCCGACATCGCACAGCAGCGACGATCGTCAGCTACGACCATCAAGGTCTCGTGCAATACTTTCTGCCAGCAGTGCAAGGCCGCGAGCTTTGTTCACCCGACCTTCAGCGGGCGCGTTCAAAGGGGCGTTGGTCCTGTCCACCGCGCCCTCGGCATGACAATCGTGGCGAGGTGCCTGGCGAATTGACGAAACTCAATCCCAAGATCTGGCGCGGAACCAAAGCAAGCGTGCCGTGGCGCAAAAACTGCCCCGCACCGTGGCATCAGCACGTGACTCGGGGTAGACTGTGCCGCGTTCGGGCAGGGCAACGCAGTTGCAGCCTCATGCACGGCAGTAGAATCGCAGCAACTCTCGCGCCCGGAATCGTCATTGCACCGGGCGCGATAAAACGGGGATGCCGACGATGGAGGAGACGGTTGGGCAAACGTCCGCGGAAAGCGTGGCGGGACGTTTTGGTCCGGGTGGACGCGTGCTGCTGGCGACGGTCAGGAACCTGGCGATAGCCGGCGGCCTGGTATTTATCGCACTGGTCGCGATGTCGATCGTTTCGATCGTCGGCCGCAAGCTCTTTTCGTGGCCGGTGCCGGGGGACGTCGAGTTGCTGCAGATGTGCGCGGCGTTCGCCTCGTCGGCATTCTTCGCCTACTGTCACATGATCGGCGGCGATGTAAAGGTCGATTTCTTCACCCACAATCTTTCCGCGCAGATAGTCGCGCGGCTCGACATGTTTGGGTCGCTGCTGGTGGGCGCCTTCGGCACGGTTCTGGCGTGGCGGACTGCCGCCGGCGCGATTGCCCTCAAGGAAGTCGGCGAAACCTCGGCGGTGCTCGGGTGGCCCGTCTGGCTGGCGCAGGCGTTGATGGTGCCAGGGTTCGCGCTCCTCGCCTGCGCCGGGTTTTACATGAGCTTCTACTGGCTGCGCGCTTCGCTGCGGGGACGGCCTTGAGCGGCATCGAAGTCGGCTTCGTGATCTTTGGCGTGATGCTGGCGCTGATGGTCATCCGCGTGCCGATCGGCATCGCGATGTTCATGGTCGGCGCCTGCGGGTATCTGTATCTGACCGGGGGCAACACTGCGGCGCTGCTCAATTCGCTCAAGAATCTCGCGTATGCGCGACTGTCGAATTACGACCTGGTGGTGATTCCGCTGTTCCTGCTGATGGGGCAGTTCGCCACCCACGGCGGGCTTTCCAGTGCGCTGTTCCGCTTTGTCAGCGCGTTCCTGGGCCATAAGAAGGGCGGGATTGCGATGGCGGCGATCGGGGCGTGCGCGGGCTTTGGCGCGATCTGCGGGTCGTCGCTGGCCACCGCCGCGACGATGGGCCAGGTGGCCTTGCCGGAGCTGCGCCGCTACGGCTACTCCGGGGCGCTCGCGACGGGCGCGCTGGCCGCAGGCGGCACGCTCGGGATCATGATCCCGCCGTCGGTGCCGCTGGTGATCTATGCCATTCTCACGCAGGAGTCGATCGGCAAGCTGTTCGTGGCCGCCGTGATCCCCGGCCTCATCGCGATGCTGGGCTACATGCTGGTCGTGAAGATCTACGTGACCTTGAAACCCGGTGCCGGACCGGCTGGCCCGCGTGTCGCCTGGCCCGAGCGCCTGAAATGCCTGCTGCAGGTGACACCGGTCCTGTTCGTCTTTCTGGTCGTGATCGTCGGGATCTACGCCGGTTGGGCCAACCCGACCGAGGCGGCGGCGATCGGCGCCGCGGCGTGCGGTATGCTCGCGCTGGTCTCGGGCAAGATGGGCATTAAGGGCTTGGTCGCGAGTGCCTTGGGTACCGCGCAGGCGACGGGGATGATCTTCCTGGTTCTTCTAGGCGCCGACATGATGAATTCGGCGCTCGCGCTGTCGCAGATGCCGGTGGAACTGGCAAACTGGGTCAAGGCCAGCGGGCTCTCGCCGTTGCTGGTCATGTTCTTCATCCTGCTGATCTACATTTTCCTCGGTTGCGTGATGGATGCGCTGGCGATGATCCTGCTTACGATTCCGATTTTCTATCCGATGGTCATGGGCCTCGACTACTTCGGGCTCTCACAGGGCGACAAGTCGATTTGGTTCGGCATCCTGGCGCTGATGGTGGTCGAGATCGGACTCGTGCATCCGCCGGTGGGGATGAACGTCTATATCATCAACCGTCTGGCCAAGGACGTGCCGCTGACCGAAACCTTCAAGGGCGTCATCCCGTTCCTGGTGTCGGACGGAATACGGACTACACTGCTGGTGTTTTTCCCGATCATTTCGCTGTATCTTGTGCACACATTCCAGCGCTAGAGCTGGACCCTAAGGAGGCAACATGAAGTCATTGAAACTTGTCCGTCTGGCGGGCGCTCTCGCGCTGGCATCCGGATTTGGAACCGCAAGCGGCCAGGAGGTCGTGCTCAAGGTCGAGCATTTCCTCGGCCCCAATTCGACCGCGCAGCAGCAGTTGCTGGGCCCGTGGTGTGAAAAGATCGCCAAGGAGTCGGCCAACAAGATGAAGTGCCAGATCTATCCGGCGATGCAGTTGGGCGGCACGCCGCCGCAGCTCTTCGATCAGGCCAAGGACGGTGTGGTCGACATCGCGTGGACGCTCCCCACGTATCAGGCCGGCCGCTTTTCCAAGTCGGAAGTGTTCGAACTGCCGTTCCTGATCAAGACCGCGGAGACCGGGAGCCCGGCGCTATGGGACTACATCCAGAAAAACGCGCTCGACGAATACAAGGGCGTGAAACTGATCCTGACCCATGTGCACGATGGCGCGCAATTCCATTTCACGACCAAGGACGTCAAGACGCTCGAGGACCTCAAGGGCCTGAAGGTGCGCGCCCCTACGCGCATTTCGAGCAGGGTACTGACGGCGCTGGGGGCGGTCCCGGTGCAGATGCCGGTGCCGCAAGTGCCCGAGGCGATGTCCAAGGGTGTCGTCGATGGCGCGTCGCTGCCGTGGGAAGTGGTGCCCGCGCTCAAGATCGACGAAATCGCCAAGACGCACACGGAGACGGCTCCCGGCCAGGCGACGATGTCGAACTCGATTTTTGCCGTGGTGATGAACCAGGCCAAGTACGACAGCCTGCCGGCGGATCTGAAGAAGGTGATTGACGCGAACAGCGGCGTCGCCGCCTCGCAGTGGGCCGGCAAGATCTGGGACGGCACGATTGCCCCCGCGCGCAAGTCCGCGCTGGAACACAAGGCGACGATTAATGTGATCACCGCCGCCGAGTATGATCGCTGGAAAAAGGCGACCGAGAACGTGGACAAGGAATGGTTCACCGAAGTCGCAGCCAAAGGCGGCAACGGCCCCGCGCTGCTCGAAGACGCCAAGGCGATGATCAAGAAGTACGGCGGCTGACTTTCTCCCCCCGCTTGCATCGTCCTCTCCCTCGGCCCGCCTGCGGGGCGAGGGTTGCGGCGCGGTGCGCTCGGACTGGGCAACTGCGCGTTGACCCTGCAATGTCTGTATTCAATTGAAGAACGAGGCCAAAACGCCTGTCGATCAACGCATGCTGGTTGCGCGCCTGCGCGCCATTCTGCCAGCTCCGCATGGCTGCGAAAAAGTCGAGCTGCTCGAAACGCATATCTCCTTCGTGCTCCTTGCCGGGGCGTACGCCTACAAGATCAAGAAATCGGTCAATCTGGGTTTTCTCGATTTCACCACGCTGTCAGCCCGCCGTTTCTATTGCGAGGAAGAGCTGCGCTTGAATCGCCGCTATGCGCCGCAACTCTACCTCGCCGTAATTTCGATAACCGGCAGCGCGGAGGATCCGGCGATCGGCGGCATAGGCTCCCCCATCGAGTACGCAGTGCAAATGCGGGCATTTGCGCAACCGAATCTGGCCAGCCGCGTGCTTATGCGCGGCGAGTTGCAGCCGCATCACATTGACGTGCTGGCGGCGCGCATTGCGGCCTTTCATGATGGCATCCATCGTGTCGACACCAGCACCGCGTTGGGGACGCCATCATGCATTCGCCAAGCCGCGGTCGAGAACATCGATGAGATCGAGCGTTTGCTCGATTGCGCTGACGCGAAACGCGAACTCGGCCGGTTGCGTCAGTGGACCGCGCGGGACTGGGCGGCGCTCTCGGACGCGTTCGCGCAACGCCGCACCGAGGGCTTCGTGCGCGAGTGTCACGGCGACCTCCATCTCGAAAATATTGCGTTGGTCGATGGCGAGATCACACCCTTCGACGGTATCGAGTTCAGCGACACGTTGCGCTGGATCGATGTGATGAACGAGATCGCGTTTCTCATCATGGACCTGCAATATCGCTGCCGACCCGATCTCGCGCGGCGCTTCCTGAACGCATACTTGGAACACACAGGAGACTACGCGGGCTTGGTCGTCTTGCGGTTCTATCTCGTCTATCGCGGCATGGTGCGCGCCAAGATCGCATGCGTGCGCGCAGCGCAAGGCGGCGTGGACGAGTCCGTGCGAAGCGATCTGCGTACCGAATATGAGCGCCATCTCAGCCTCGCGCAAAGCCACCTGGAGCCGCAGCGACCGGCGATCGCAATCATGCATGGCATGTCGGGATGTGGCAAGACAACCCTTTCGCAGGGAATGCTGGAGGCGATGGAGGCCGTGCGCATTCGCTCCGACATCGAACGTAAACGCCTGATAGGCATGCAAGCGAATTCGCGCAGCGATTCAGAAATCGGCGGCGGATTGTACCGCGAGGAGATGACCGAGCGAACCTATCTGCATCTGCTTGCGGGGGTCCGGGCAATCATCGGTGCAGGCTACATCGCAATTGTCGACGCCGCTTTTCTCAAACGTTGGCAACGACAAATGTTTCGCGAGTATGCGAAGCAACACGGGGTGCCGTTTGCGATCGTTGCGTTCAGTGCACGGGAAGCGGAACTGCGGGCACGGATCGCGCAACGACAGAGCAAAGGCAAGGACGCTTCGGAGGCCGATCTCGCCGTGCTGGAGTATCAGCTCGCTACCGCGGAAGCGCTCACGTCCGACGAGCTGCCGGACGCGATTCGCTACGACACGACGGAAATGCTGGCAATAGCAGGGAGTCATGAAACATGGCGCCCCCTGCTGGACCGGCTCGGGGTCAAGGATAGGAATTTCAACCGCACGACCCCAAGTATCCGCGGGCGTTGCACCCCAGACAACGGCGCCTTTTCATCTTCGAAGCCCTGACAGAGCCGGTAAGCCCAATCCGGATTTTCGAACAGTTCCCAGGAATGATTGACTCGAAATTCCGGGCTCAGGTCAACCCTATCACGGTGAGCGTCAGCTTTTCCGCTGCCGCCGAAGTAAGACTGCGAGATCTTCGATAAGGCGGGCGGTGTCGAGCCGAAGGGCGGCGCGCGGCTGGAGTGGAGGGGTCAGAAACACAGCTTGATGGACAACCACGCAAGTTGCACCCGCAAGTCCTTAACGCAACCGCGTGATCACCAGATGGGCTGATACCGGCGAAGAAATGGGTGCACCCGCGTTCGGCGTGATCGTCAGCGCGTGGTTCGCCGAGGCGGGATTGCGAACGGTGAGTCTGGAATTCACCACGACCGTCTGGACCACGGCCATGCACACAATCTGATTCGTGCCGGTGTCGCGGCCGACTACCGTATAGGCAAGTTCGACGACGCCTGACCCCGAATCGAGTCCGAGAACTAGTTGACCAGCCTCGGTCACACTGACTTGAAACATGACCTGATACGTGCCGGGGGCAGACAAATTGAATGCAGTGGCGGTGGTTCGCGTTATCGCCCCCCCCGACCCGGGTCCGTCTTGTGGAAACTCGACGTCGGCACCGGGCGCAACCGTAGCCGCGTTGTTGCCGGGCATCAACGCATAGAAATCAGCGAAGTCGCTGATCGCGCTCGCGCCTGTAGGCCCCGTCGCACCGGTAGCACCTGTCGCACCGGCAGCCCCTGTCGCACCAGCAGGGCCCGTCGCCCCAGCAGCGCCCGTCGCCCCAGTCGGGCCGAGTGGAAGCGCGCCAGGCGCACATTGTCCCAACTGACCCGTGACACTATCGAAACACACCACGCGGTTCAATGGTCCGGCAACGGTCAGGTATGGAATCGTCACCCGTCCCGTCCCCTGCACCAGCAGCAGAATGTTGGCCGCGCTGTTGTCCTTCACCACAAAGTTTCCGCCCAGCGGTGTCATGATCTGCACATCCGCCGCATAGGCGGCGCCCATCGTTCCGGCAAACAACAGCGAAATCGTTATCGCGAGCGGCCGGTGTTGCCGCAGCATCCCCACAGAACCTTGTTTCATGCCATTACTCCCTTTCATAAATTCGCCCGCGACCCGGCGCGAAGAAGATTCCGAAGCCGGCGAGGATAAGCGCAAGCAACCCGATGCCCCACATGCACGCGGGAACCGCTATGGCGCGCAACCACGTGTTGGTTTGCCTGGACAACACCATTGCCCACCCCTCTCCCTTGCCGCCTTAAACCAGATTGCGAATGATATCTATTTTGTTCTACATATTGTCGAGTATCTTTTGGTATCACGCAAGCTGTCAAGCGCGACGTAACCAGCGGGGCGGCATCGTGCGCTTGGGACAGGCGTTGTAGGTCCCGCTGACCCGTAATCGCACGCTGAATAGCATGATTGACAGTGCGATGGATAAGGCGGACGATCTACCAATCGCCCCATCCGAACCGCGTCCCCGACGGAATCATCATGTTGCCCATCACCGCCAATGACCTCAAGACCAAAGGCGTCGCCGCCATTGAAGCCGCGCTCTCCGAGCGATCCGAGGCCATGATCTCGGTGCGCGGGAAAGACCGGTTTGTAGTGATGAATGTTGACCACTACAACTACCTTCGCGAGTGCGAACTCGAAGCGGCGTTCGCGCAAAGCCGTGCTGACATCGAAGCCGGACGATTCGTACGGGAGTCTGCACAGGCACACGTGAATCGCATCATGGGGCGGACCAATCAAAGTAATTCCAGACTAGCGAGCAAGAAGATCAAGCGCGCTGCGTGAGCTACTACCTTGACTTCACCGAGCAGTACAACAAGCGCGCCAAGCAGTTTCTGAAGCAGCACCCTGACGTTGAAAAGCAATACGTAAAAACGCTGCAACTGCTTGAGATCAATCCGCATCATCCAAGCCTGCGGCTGCACGCGCTGGCGGGAAGGCTGGAGGGCATGCATTCGGTGTCGATCAACTTGCCGTACCGCATCACGCTCGAACTGCTCATTCACGACCAGGTAATCATTCCGATCAACGTGGGCGAGCACGGTGCGGTATATGGCAGGTGACTACTGTGGAAGCAGTGCGAGCCTGACTTCTTTGAAGGCAATCCTCCGCATCTCAGGCGGTTCAGAAAGCCTCGCAGGCGGCGTGATGGATAGCAAAACCATGACGTGCTCGGAGCCTGCTGCTCGCCTTGTGCCTGAATGTCCAGGCCTGACGAATGCTGACGTCAGAGCGTGCGCGGACGTCATTCCCAAATACTCCCCCGTCCCCAGGCCATTTTAAGGAAAGTCGGCCCATGATCAGGACTCACGGCAAGACCGTCAGCATTGTCACTGGTCATGACCAGTCCCAACTGTCCAAAGGACAAAAGGTATTTAACACCCTGATCAGTCAGATTGACAGGAAGCGCGCCCGACTCGCCGCCTGGGAGGCAGCCATTCCGCCCTACCAGCAAAAATACGCCAGCCAACTGGTTCCTCTGGTCGAGGACTTGGTTGATCTGCAAGTCAGGCTGGTGCATTGCCTTGAGCAGGCCAGCTATGACCAAGGTCTGACCAAAGCCGAAAGCCGCATGATCACAGGACTGATTGTCGAGTTGGCAGGACAACTGCTAACGGAGCGCGACGATGCGGGGTTGAAAGCCATTTACAACAGCCACAGCAAATCCGACTATGACCGCGAAGAAGCTGCCGCCGCCAAGGGCATGAAATCCATGATGGAGGACGTTCTGGGTTTCGAGCTGGGCGAGGACCTGGACATGAGTTCGCCCGAAGACATCTTCGAGCGTGCTCAGGCACAGATTCTCGAAAGGCAGACCCAATTCGACGCCGACCGGCAGGCGCGCGAGGAGGGCATGTCCAGGCGCAAGAAGTCAGCCAAACAACTCGCCCGAGAGGCCCGGCAACAGGCCGAGGCGCAACACATCAGTCAGTCCATCCGCGAGGTCTACCGTAAACTGGCCAGCGCCCTCCATCCCGACCGCGAAACCGACCCGGAGGAGCGTAGTCGGAAAACCGGGCTGATGCAGCGCGCCAACGAGGCGTATGAAAAGAACAATCTGCTGCAATTGCTGGAACTCCAATTGGAGCTGGAACACATCGACCAGGCAGCCATCAACAGCATCAGCGAAGATCGACTGCAACACTACAACAAAATTCTGAAGGGACAACTCGTCGAACTGGAACAGGAAATCCAGCATGTCGAAGGCGGGTTCAGGGCACAGTTTGGCATTGCCCCTTTCTTGGACGTGTCACCCGGTACAATCATGCGCCATCTCGCCAACGATATTGGCGGCGTCCAGCAAGCCATCGGTGATCTGAAAAGCGATTTGCGCGCATTCGGGGACATCAAGAGGATCAAGGTCTGGCTGAAGCGCTTGCAGCATCAACGCAGAATGCCCGAGTCCGACGATCTGCCATTCTGAACACATCTCCGTTGTCCTCAGACTGACCACAGAATGCCGGGTGAACGCCGCCGTAGGCACCCTGAAATGGACCCCATCATGAGCCCCTCGCCTCGCGCCCGGGGCGCCCGAGAACGGGCCACCAGGCGCTGGTACGTCTATCTGATCGATTGCCGCAACGGCGCTGTCTACACGGGAATCGCGCTCGACGTGGCGGCACGCTACGCGCAACACGCGGCGGGTACGGGGGCGCGCTATACCCGCGCCAATCCGCCATGCCGGCTACTCGGCAAGTTCGCCTGCGCGAACCAGTCGGCGGCGTGCCAGATGGAGGCGGCGATCAAGAAACTCCCCACCGCCGCCAAGCGGGCGCTCGTCAACAAAACGAGTCGGGCGGCGCAAAAAATCCTGTTTGGCTGACCAGCAAATGGCGGAAATGCAACTCGCGTATTATTTGCGATAAACTTCAACCTTACCGCCGATGACCCTGTGCGCCCTGTGCATGGACGCTCTGGATCTGCCGAAGTGGGCCGCGAAATGAAGCGCCACAAGATTTGCCTATTACGGAAGAATTTTATCTGCTAGATTGCTGGGAACGCGGAGTTTGCCCTTACTGCAAGAAGGCATTCCCTGCGAGTCAGCGAACTGGATCGGGCAAAAAGAGAAGGGGCGGGTTTTGCAGTCCGGGATGCTATGTCAATTACCACGAACTTGAAATTCGAGAACGCCACCGACGATTCCTTGGAGCACGCGACGCAGAAAAATAATACGCCCCCGCGGCAGGGCGTCATCGATGAATTGGCGGAAGATTCGGAAGGGGCGGCGTATTCGACTGGGATATTGCCATCGCAGGAACTTGAACGTCTGGTTCGGGTGACCAGGGAGATTACCGCCGTCGACGAGATCCAGGACGATCAGTTCCAGCCGGCGAGCCTTGATCTTCGTTTGGGACCTATCGCTTATCGAGTTCGTGCTAGTTTCCTGCCAGGAAAAGACGCGACAGTTGAGCAAAGGCTCGACGATCTTGCGATGCACAAGATGGACATTACCAGCGGTGGGGTGCTAGAGCGCGGCTGTGTCTATATCGTCCCCCTACTCGAGCATATATCTCTGCGCCACCGCACGTCCGCGATGGGCAACCCTAAGAGTTCTACCGGTCGCCTTGACGTATTTACCAGGCTGATTACCGATCACGGTACTGAATTCGACCGCGTTCGCGACGGGTATAAGGGGCCGCTCTATGCAGAGGTGTCGCCTAGAACCTTTAGCGTATTAGTGCGCAAAGGATCGAGGTTGAGCCAACTCCGAATACGTCGCGGCCGTCCGCCCAGCACTGACGAGTCCATGAGACGTTTGCAGGAGGAGTACCAACTCGTGGGTTCGAGTATCAGTGAAGATGAAATCCGCAATGGTGTTCCGGTATCTGTAGACGTGCGCGGAGACGAATCCAGTCGCTTGATTGGCTACAAGGCCAAGAGTTACTCGGGACTGATAGATGTCGACAAGATTCGACACTACGACTTGGAGGAATTTTGGGAGCCGGTCTACGCGCCGAATCGCGGGGGGCTAATACTGGATCCTGCGGACTTCTATATCTTGGCATCGCTGGAAGCCGTAAAGGTCCCGCCAACACACGCTGCAGAAATGCTCGCATACGACACGCTGGTCGGGGAGTTTCGAGTTCATTATGCGGGCTTCTTCGATCCCGGTTTCGGTCATCCGGCTGCAGGAGGCGAAGGGTCGAGAGCTGTCCTTGAAGTTCGTTCGTATGAAGTCCCCTTCGTTATAGAACATGGTCAAGTAGTGGGCCGATTGACTTACGAGCGGCTAACGGCGCAACCGAACCGGCTCTATGGTAGCGGCGTCAAATCATCTTACCAGCGTCAAGGAATTGCCCTTAGCAAACATTTCAAGTTGCCGTCACGTGCTTGATTGGCGCTATTCGCCGGCTATGGGGTCGGACCACTTGTGCGAGCCCATTAGATACTATACATTTCACTTGCGTCTTGGCTCTGTTTTTTGTTTTGGCGTTGTTCTCCACTGGCAACGTCGTGCCTACTAACAACGATCGCGGCTTGGCACGGCATGGTTGGAAGTGTGTAAGGACGGGGCCGGCTAGTGATAAGAGACCAGGCTGTGAAGCTTGGTAAAGCCTCGAACTAATTCTAGTGATCGGAGGATCAAATGAGAGCAATAGTCCTGATTCTGGCAGCGGCTTTGTGCTACGGGACGGTCGATGCGCAGGTGCCGCACAAGATCAACTACCAAGGGTACCTGACGAACCCGGGCGGCACGCCGGTCGACGCCACGGTGGCGATGACGTTCATGCTGTACAACGTGTCCGCGGGCGGATCTCCGCTGTACACCGAGATCCAGGCGGTGACGGTGACCAATGGCGAGTTCAATGCGCTGATCGGGGCGGTGACGCCGTTGCCGTTACCCTTCGATGTCCCCTACTACCTTGGGGTCATCGTGGGGGCGGACCCGGAAATGACGCCCCGGCAGCCGGTGGCGGCGAGTGCGTATTCGATCCGCGCGGCGAGCGCGGAGACGCTGACTTCAGCGGCGATAGTGACCGGGTCGCAGATCACCGGCACCATTGCCACCGCGACGCTGCCAGCCGGCAACCTCACCGGGACGATCGGCACCACGCAGATCGCCAACAACGCGGTGACACAGGCGAAGCTCTCGCCCCTGAGTGGCGGCACTGCGGGCAACGTGCTCGGCACCGACGGCAGCAATTTGCAATGGCAGGCGGCGACTACCGGGACGGTGACCGGCGTGGGCACGGGTAGCGGGCTGACTGGCGGGCCGATCACGACCTCGGGCACGATCAATCTGGCCACGACGCAGATGCTGCCGACCGTGGCGTGTACGACCAATCAGATACCGAAATGGAACGGCAGCGCATGGGCGTGTGCGGCCGATAACGCCGCCAACAAGTTCATCAACGTGAACATTTTCGGCGCCTTTCTGGTTGGCGGTACGTTCTTCAACGCCGGATTTGGCGCAAATGCGGGCATGAGACTACCGGACAGCAGTGCGCCGCAGTTCTCGTTGGGCTTCACCATTCCGCCCGACTACACCCCAGGCACGGATATGACAGTCCGATTTCTCTGGCATACGCCTGCCACAGGTTGTGGCATCGAGTTGGATCCAAACTACATCAGTGTCGCCCGCGCGGGTCGCACACATATCCTTGGGGCCAGTGCAACCGACGGCCTGACCATGGTCGGTGGAACGGTACTGAACGCGCCAGCCACAGCGAACCAGACGAGCGCAAAGGACATGACGATCAACTCGCCGAGTGCGGCAACAAACCTTCAGCCCGGCGATTCAGTCATCTTCGGACTGTTCCGCCCATCGGGTGCTGGGACAGACACTTGCGCGAACTACCTGGCGATTCACGGGGTGAGCGTTTCGTACCAGTAGCACCAGCACCGTGACACTGCAAGGAAGGGGTTATCGCCAACCTAAAAATCAAGGCCGACGAGGTCGATGTGCGCGAACGCAAACTGACGACGATCGAAGCCAGATTGGGGCTAAAATGATGCAGCTGACAACGCAAGAGAGAATGTTCCAGCCATGCCTTGTACGCATCGCGCTGTTCGCGACCGCGATGCTGGCGGCGCCGGTGTTCGCCACAGCTTCGTCGAGCACCAACTACGCGCTGCCGTCGAGCACACTGAACGCGGGCGTCGGCGACATGGCCTCGGCCAGCTACCAGATGTCGTCGTCGCTGGGCGATTCTACTTTTACCGGCGCGATGACCAGCAGCGGCTACCGGCTAAGCTCCGGTTTTTGGGGCTTTGTTGATACGACGGTCAAGCAAGCCGTGGTCGAATATCGCAATACCGCGGACTTCCCGAATTCTCCGGGCGGGCATTTCTTCTATTCGTCGGACGCCGCCGAGCAAGCCGCCGTCGACGCGGGCGCGGCGGGAGCATTCTTGCGTACCGGCCGCCAGTTTCTGACCGGCGGCACCTCACCGGTCTGCCGTTTCTACGGATCGGTGACGCCTGGTCCCAACTCGCATTTCTTTACCGTCGAAGTCAACGAGTGCAACGCCCTGATTGCCTTGCAGGTTAGCCCTACGCCCACTACCGTGCAGCAGTGGAATTACGAAGGCTTGGGCTATTCCACCACGCCGGCCGTCGCTGCTGGGAACGGGGCGCCGTCCTGTCCGGCGCATACATCGCCAGTGTATCGCGTCTATAACAACGCCTTCCCTCTGAGCGGGCCGAAGAATCCGTGGGATTCGAATCACCGTTTCACGTCGCAGCTCTCCGACATCGCCGCCATGGTGGCCATCGGTTGGCGCGATGAGGGGATCGTGTTTTGTGCGGCGCAGTAGCGCCTGGCTGCGGCCCAAACGCGTAGCGGCAGGAAGTTGTCGAATCAGCGCTAAAAATCAGGTGCTCGTTGAGCAGAACACGCAAGCGCATCCAGGACGAGGGAAAATTTGCTTGTCACCAGGCAATGTGCTGATCGAATTCGATCGCCGGTTCAGGCTGGCCCGTTTGGTCTTCGGCGACGCCCCAGGGAGCGTCTAGTCGCTGACCAGTATCGCGGTGATCGCGGGCCTTGCGCGCCTCTGCGCATTCGTCGCGTCCTGACGCGAATTATTTTTCGGCGCGGCGTGGGCCTACATCGACAGGCGCGCACACTCGTCTATAACTCGCCGGTCGTGCTGATGGACGAGCCCCTGTCAAAATGAGAATAACCGGTTTGACCGAGGCCGCCGGAGCGGGAGATACTCACGCCCGCGTGGCAAACTATCGCACCACGCTCCCGGCTGGACAGAAGCATTCAAAGGGCGCTGTTATGAAACATTGGGGCGCCACAATGCGAGGTCACCTCGCATGAACGTCAAATCCCTCAGGCGATCGCTGATCTTCGCCCTCCTCACGCTCACCCTGACTGCCCCGCTCGCGTTTGCGCAGACGCCGCCAGTCACCGACCTTATGGTCACGAAGTCCGGTCCGGACCAGGCGCCGGCCGACAGCGATGTAACGTACACCGTCACCGTCACCAACCTTGGGCCCGACGACACCTCGCCCGACGTTAGCTCGACTGTCATCCTCAACGATCCCATCCCCGCCGGGATGACGTTCGTATCCGCGATCTCCGATCCGGCATTCATCTGCACGCCCCCGTCCGTCGGCTCCGGGGGCATCATCACGTGCATCGCGGCCGCACTGGCGGCGTCCGCCTCCGCGAACTTCACGTTTGTCTTTCACATCCTCGATAAAACGCCTCCAGGCACGACGTTCGTTAACATCGCCACGGCCACCACGTCGCCGGACACGGACCCGAATTCCGAAAACAACAGCGGCATCGCGTCCACCTCGACGCCGCCCCCGCCACAGGCCGACATGGTCGTCACGAAGACCGGACCGGGCGCCGCGGGGCCCGATACCGATGTCGTGTACACCATCGTCGTCGCCAACAACGGACCGGACGCGGCCTCGAACGTCACGCTGAATGACACGCTGCCCGGCACGATGACGTTCGTCTCGCTCACGCAGACCGGCACGCCTATGCTGTGCAGCCCGCCGTCCGCGGCGGTGACCTGCACCGCAACCAGCTACGCCGCCGGCGGCACGACCACGCTCACGCAGACCGGCCACATCCCGGCGGGGACGGCATCCGGTACCTCCTTCTTCAATACAGCCGCCGTGTCGGCGGCGACGACCGATCTGAACTCCGAGAACGATGCCTCCCAGACCGGTCTCACCGTCTCGCTCGTCGACGTCTCGGTTACAAAGTCGGGGCCCGCCACCGTAACCACGGGGAATACCGTCACCTACACGCTGACCATCGCGAACGGCGGGCCGGATACCGCCGCCGGCGTTCAACTCAGCGATCCCCTGCCACCCAACACGACGTTCGTCTCCCTGACCCACGACACCGGTCCCGCGGCGTCGTGCTCGACCCCGTTTCCCGGCGGGACCGGGACCGTGACCTGCGTCTTTGCCACGCTCGCCAGCGGTGCGTCGGCACAGTTCACCCTTGTGGTCCGGGCTGGCGATACCACCTCGATCGCGAATACCGCGTCGGCCACTACCGAGAGCTTCGATTCGAATACCGCCAACAACAAGGCCAGCACCACCACGACGGTCGTCCCCAGCGCCGACGTCGGTGTGACCAAGACCGGTCCGGCCACGGCCACCGCGGGCGCCAATATCAGCTACACCGTTACCGTGACGAACAGCGGCCCCTCGACCGCCGCGACCGTCTCGCTCACCGATACGCTGGCTCCCAATACCACGTTCGTGTCCTTGAATCAAACCGTCGGCCCAGCGTTTACCTGCGGTACGCCCGCCGTCGGCGGCACCGGCACAATCACGTGCACGATCGCCACCTTCGCGCCGGGTGCGTCGGTGGCGTTCTCGATCGTGCTGCAGCTATCGTCCTCCGTCCCCAGTGGCGGCAGCGTGACGAACATCGCCAACGTTTCGACGGCGACTGCCGATCCCGCCTCCGGGAACAACTCGTCGATCACGACCGCGACCACCGNNCTGTCGTGGTGACGAACAGCGGGCCCTCCGATGCCGCGACCGTCTTGATGACCGACACGCTGCCTCCCAACACCACCTTCGTCTCGGAAAACCAGACGACTGGACCCGTATTTGCCTGCACGAACCCCGTGGTCGGCGGCACCGGCACGATCACGTGCACCATCGCGACGTTTGCGAGCGGCGCCTCGGCGACGTTCAGCATCGTGCTGAGTGTCGCGCCGTTGGCCACCGGCCAGATCAACAACACGGCGACCGTCACGGCGGCCAGCCCCGATCCCGTGCCTGGAAACGGTAGTTCGACCGCGTCGACGTTGATCGCCGCGGCCACGTCGATCGCCGCGCCTACGATTCCAACGCGCTCTCCGCTCGCGTTCGCTCTGCTTGGCCTGACCCTCGGCCTGGTGAGCTTCCTCCTGCTCCGAGTGCGGCGGCGGTCGTTCCCCACTCGCTGACCGCGGCCCCGGTGGATATGGGCTGCCGGCGGCGGAATTGCCCTGGTCATGGCAATCCCGGGTTGCTGCTGCCANNGGCGACGCCGCGAAGGGAAAGTTCCCTCGCTCTATGGCAGCTCACGAAGTGGTTGGGGGAAATCTCTTCCTGTACCGGCGACTTTTCCCGGCAGACGGCCTGCGCATAACTGCACCGGGGATGGAAATGACAGCCCGGCGGGGTATTGGCGGGGTCGGCCACTTCGCCCTGGAGGATGATGCGATCGGAACGAAGGCGCGGATCCGGTTTGGGGACCGCGGACATAAGGGCCTCGGTATACGGATGCTTCGGCGACGCGAACAGCTCTTCGGTCGGCGCGGTCTCCACGATCCTGCCGACATACATCACCGCGACCCGCTCGCTGATGTGCTTGACCACGCTGAGGTCGTGCGCCACGAAGAGATAGGTCAGCCCGAGCTGTTCCTGAAGTTCGAGGAGGAGGTTGAGGATCTGGGCCTGGACCGACACATCCAGGGCGGAGACGGGTTCGTCCGCAACGACCAGACGGGGATTCAAGGCAAGGGCCCGGGCGATGCCGATGCGCTNNGCGCTGGCGCTGACCGCCCGAGAACGCATGCGGATAGCGCCGCATGTATTCCGGCCGCAGGCCCACGAGCCGAAGGAGTTCCACAACCCGGTCGGTTCTATCCTGAACGTTGCCTACGCCGTGAACGAGCAGCGGCTCACCGACGATATCCAGCAGGGTCATGCGCGGGTTCAGCGAAGAGAAGGGGTCCTGAAAAATCATCTGCATCTGACGCCGGAGACCGCGAAGCCTGTGCTTCGGAAGCGTCGCCACGTCCAGAATTTCACCGTTGTCAGTAAGGAGAACCTGACCGGCCGTCGGGG
>PLYG01000274.1 GCA_003153335.1 Betaproteobacteria bacterium
CCGGCGCGTCCACCGGCATCGGCGCAGCGGCTGCCTTGGCGTTTGCGCGCCAGGAAAGCAAGTTGATTATTCATTATAACGCCAGCAAGGACGCAGCCGAGGCAGTGGCCGCGGAGGTCAGGGCGCTGGGCGCCGAGGCGGCACTGGTGCGCGGCGACGTCATGCAGAGCGCGAATATCAAGAGCATAGTCAGGCAAGCCGTTGCCGCGTATGGCCGCATCGACGTGCTGATCAACAATGCCGGGGGAATGATAGGGCGCAAGCGGATAGAGGAATACACCGATGCCTATCTGGGTCAGGTCCTCGCGCTGAACGTCACGCAGGTCGCGCTCTTCATGCACGAAGTGATACCGCTGATGCGGGCGCAAAAAAGCGGGAACGTCATCAACGTCTCGTCGATTGCCGCGCGCCATGGCGGCGGGGGCGGCGCGATCATTTACGCCGGTGCGAAGGGCTTCATCTCGGCCGCAACCAAGGGCTGGGCGAAGGAAGTGGTGGGCGACGGCATCCGCGTCAACGCCGTTTCCCCCGGCGTCATCGTCACGCCGTTTCACGAGCGGTACTCGACCGCGGCGCAGTTGGCGGCGATGCAGGCGACGATTCCGATGGGCCGGCTGGGTTCGGCGGAGGAATGCGCCGGGACATTTGTGTATCTCGCCTCCGATACACTGAGCAGCTACGTCACGGGGCAGGTGATCGAGGTCAACGGCGGCCAGTACATGCCGTAGCGGACAGGCCCGGCGGGCAAATGACTGACACGCTGCGCGAAAAGCTCAGTCGTATAGCTCCGCGGATAGCTGCACAGCGTCCAGCCCGAGATCCGCAGGGTATGGCTTGCTGGGATAGTGGAACGCCATCGGCCCGTCCGGCAGCGCGTCGATGAACTGCCGCACAAACGGGTTCTGGGAGGCAAAGACGTCGGCCGTTACGCCTTCGGCGAGCACCGCGCCATCGGCAAGGATGTAGACATAATCGACCACCTTGAGCGACTCGTGGACATCGTACGTGACGATGATCGACGATACGCCGAGCGCGTCATTGAACTGCCGGACCAGGTTGCCGATGACATTGAGCGAAATCGGATCCAGCCCAGCGAAGGGCTCGTCGTACATCACCAGCATCGGGTCGAGCGCGATGGCGCGCGCCAGCGCCACCCGGCGCCCCATGCCGCCCGAGAGTTCGGCAGGCATCAGGTTCCGCGCGCCGCGCAAGCCGACCGCCTGCAACTTCATCAGCACCAGGTCACGGATCAGGTCCTCCGGCAGGTCGGTGTGTTCGCGCATCGGAAAGGCGATGTTCTCGAACATGGTCATGTCGCTGAACAGGCCGCCCATCTGAAACATCATGCCCATTTTGCGGCGAAGTTCGTAAAGTCCCGCTTCGTCGAGCTCATGCACAACCTTGCCGGCAATTCTGACTTCGCCGCGATCGGGGCGGAGTTGCCCCCCGATCAACCGCAGCAGCGTTGTCTTGCCGACGCCGCTGGCGCCCAGGATGGCAACCACCTTGCCCCTGGGAATGGACAGGTTGATGCCTTTGAGAATCTTGCGCGTGCCGTATGAGAAGTGCAGATCCCGGATCTCGATCAGGTTGTCGCTGGAATTATTCATCGGTCTTCCTGTTCTGCGTTGCCAATTGGTCGTGCCGCCATTGCGCCCTCATCCAGCCGGCGCACCGCGGCAGCCAGCATCGCGGCCAGGGGGATGACGCTGGTGGAATGCGGAATGCTGTCGGTGCTCCAGATGCGACCCACGCCGCTTTGCCGGAGCTGATCGACGGCGTCGCCAAAAAACAGCCCGTGCACAACCAGCACATCGACACTCCTGGCGCCGCGGGCGAGGCACTGTGCCGCGGCGGCGGCAAGCGTGCAGCCGGTGCTGGCCATGTCGTCGACCAGAACCACGTTGCGCTGCGAGCAGTCCACTGCGGAAAGCTCGACGGTGACATCCCGGTCTCCCGAACGTACCTTGATGCACACGCCGAAATCGAACCCGTGCGACTCGGCGATCGCGCCGACCCATTGTAGCGACTCGGCGTCCGGCCCGAGCAACAGCGCACCGGGTACATGTTCGCACAAAAAGTCACCGAGCAGCGGCGCTGCACTGAGCGCGAGAGCATTGCGCGCCGGGAGCACGTCGTCCAGGCGGGCGATCCGGTGCAGATGCGGATCGACTGTGATCACGTTGTCGAACATGTCCGCGAGCATCCTGCCGATGATCCGCTGGCTGATCGCCTCGCCAGGATGAAACGCGATATCCTGGCGCATATAGCAAAGGTAGGGTGCGACCAGGGTAAGTGTTGTGGCGCCCGAATCCCGGGCGGTGCGCGCAGCAAGCAGAAGCTCGATCAGCTTGTCGTTGGGACGGTCCAGGCTCCGGCAGAAAACCAAGTGTCCCGCGAGCGCTGGCGGCAGCGTGACTCTGCTTTCTCCGTCCGGAAAGCGGTGCACGCCGACCAGCGCCTGGCGCGCCCCGAGTAGGGCACCGAGTCGTTGCGACGGTTCGGCATAGTCGGGAAATCCGAGGACAGTGATTGCGTGCATGGCATCGAGGACGGATTTCAGAACTGGACGAAGACCGGAGGAATGTCCGCCATGCGGCCGATCTGATAGCCGTTGTCCTGCTTGCAGAGTGATTCGGCGAAGCGAAAGTCCGCCGCGAATTCCGCGTGGATCCGGTACAGGGGTTCGCCCTTTTTCACGCCATCCCCCAGCTTCTTGAACAGGTCGACGCCGGCGCCCTTCGCCGCGGGTGCGCCGGCATAGCGGGCGATGCGGGCCATCTGCAAATTGTCGATCCCGGTCACCACGCCCGCGACCGGGCTCGCCACTTCCAATACCAGGCGCCCGGGTTTGGACTCCGTGCCCTGCTTTCCTTGCGCGGCGATGATCGCGTGCATCTTCTCCAGAGCACGACCGGAATCAAGGATGTCGCGGGCTATCGCGAAGCCACGGCCGCCCCGAACGTCCGGATCGAACTCGAGAACGCGCCCCGCAAGACGCAGTGCTTTCTGGCGCAAATCATCCGGCGCTTCGGGATCGTTCTGGAGCACACGCATGACGTCGCGCGCCTCGAGCACCGGTCCGATGCCTTTGCCTACCGGTTGGCGGCCGTCAGTGATGACGACCTCGAGATGCAGGCCCAGTTGATCGCCGACGTATTCAAAGAGCTTGCGCAACTGCTGCGCCTCGCGCATGTGCCGCACTTTCGCGCTCGGGCCGACCGGAATGTCGATGAGCAGGTGGGTGGAGCCAGCCGCGACTTTTTTGGAAAGAATCGAAGCGATCAACTGTCCCTTGGAATCGATGCCGAGCGGCCGTTCGACGGCAATCAGGATATCGTCGGCGGGCGAGAGCCGCGCAGTGCCGCCACACGCCAGACATCCGCGCTGCTTGCGGACGATGCGGCGCAGCTTGTCGATCGGAAGTTCCACCATGGCGAGCACTTCCATCGTGTCCGCGGTCCCGGCAGGCGATGTAATGGCGCGGCTTGACGTCTTGGGGATCAGCATCCCATGTGCCGCCACGATGGGCACCACCAGCATCGACGTGCGATTGCCCGGGATGCCGCCGATGCAATGCTTGT
>PLYG01000469.1 GCA_003153335.1 Betaproteobacteria bacterium
ACGAGACATTGTTGACCGCGACCAGTCCGCCGAATTCCTTGCATGCGGACTGCACGTCGAGGAGCGGATGGCCTGGCGCCGGTTCGATCCCGCGACGCGCCAGCGACGGCGCGGGTATGGGATCGGCGGCCTTCCGCCGCGGCAGCAGCCGCTTAAAAAGCGGCGTCAGACCGTCTGGCGCGCGTTGCAACAGCACGACCATCAGCATGCCAAAAACGATGATCTCGAACTGTCCTGTCTGGCCGAGCAGCTTGGGCAGGATGGACTGCAGCACTTCCTTGAGCAGCGTGATCAGCGTCGCGCCGATCACCGCGCCCCAGACGTTACCCGCACCGCCGACCACCGCCATGAACAGATATTCGATGCTCGCATTCAGGCTGAAGGGCGTCGGATTGACGAAGCGCTGCAGGTGGGCGTAGAGCCAACCCGACACGCACGCCAGCAGCGCCGCATAGAGGAATACGATGCTTTTCAACTTTGCGCCGTCGACGCCGAACGCCTCGGACCTGCTCAAGCTGCCTCTCAGCGCGCGGATGGCGCGGCCCAGGCGGGAATCCAGCAGATTGTGCGTAGCCCACAACGCGGCGAGAGCGATCACCCAGATCAGGTAGTAGAAGTGGCGCTCCTGGCGCAGATCAAAGCCGAAAATGCTCAGCGCGGGAATACCTGTCAGCCCGGTGAATCCGCCCAGATTGGGCAGCGTCCCGAACAAATAGAAAAGGCTGATGCCCCAGGCAATCGTCGCCAACGGCAGGAAATGGCCGCTCATGCGCAAGGTCACGAAGCCCAGCATCATGGCGATCGCCGCGGTGGCCAGCAGGCCGATCAGCAACGTGAGCCAAGGCGACCAGCCGAACATCGTGGTGAGGATCGCGGTCGCGTACGCGCCGACGCCGACAAACGCGGCTTGCCCGAACGAAGTCTGCCCCGCGACACCCGTCAGCAGCAACAAACCGAGCGCGACCAGGCTGTAGAGGCCGATGTAGTTGAGCAGCGTGACATAGAACTGCGGCACTACCATCGGCGCTATGGCCAGCGCGGCGATGGTCGCCCACACCGGCCAGCGCCTGGCGAATGCTGCGAAGGCGCCTCTCGTCATTGATCCTCTTCGTGATGGCGCGTCTTCAGCGAGCGCCACAACAGCACGGGAATGATCAGCGTAAAGACGATGACCTCCTTGTACTGGCTCGCCCAGAACGACGCGAAGCTCTCGATCAATCCGATCAGCAGCGCCCCTGCCGCCGCGAGAGGATAGCTGACCAGGCCGCCGATAATAGCGCCGACAAAGCCCTTCAAGCCTACCTGAAAACCCGAGTCGTAATACACCGTGGTGATCGGTCCGATCAGGACGCCGGAAAACGCGCCGAGTGCCGCCGCCACAGTCAGCGTCAGCGCGCCCGCAAGGTTCGGGCTGATCCCGACCAGCCGTGCGCCGACCCGATTGAACGCCGTGGCCATCAGCGCCTTGCCGTACAAGGTGTTACCGAACGCCCAGTACAGGCCGCCGATCGAGAGCGCGCTGACGGCATAGACGTAAAGGCTTTGCCCGCTGACATTGACGGCGCCCAACTGGAACATCGCATCGGTGAATGCCGGCGTTCGCGACCCTTCGGCCCCGAAGAACAACAGCCCCATTCCCCCGAGAACGAAATGCACCGCCACCGCGACGATCAGCAGCACCAGCACCGAGCCTTGCGCGACCGGCTGAATCGCGATCCGGTACAGCATCGGCCCGATGGCCGTGACGGAGAGGACGGCCAGGCACACCTGCCAGGGCAGCGCCAGCTTCATCGGCGCGGCGAACCACAATAGCGCCGCGACCAGCGCCGGCGCCACCAGCCAGCCGGCCACCGCCAACGCGTACGACCGCGTCGGCGCGCTGCGCCGGGCAAGCGCCACGAGTTCAAGAATCGTCGCAACCACGGCCATGCCCAGCAACAGCCAGATGGTCTTGGGCGCGGTCCCGTTTTGCAAAGCCGCCAGGGAGAGCGCACCAAACGTGACAAACTCGCCTTGCGGAATGAAGACGACCCGGGTCACCGCAAAGACCAGCACCAGCGCCAGCGCCAGCAACGCGTAGATCGCGCCGTTGGTCAGCCCGTCCTGTGTGAGCAGCGCGGCGATCTGGAGGTTCATCGAAGCGATTTCCGGATAAACAAAGGCCGAGCATGCGCTCGGCCTTTGTTCATGGCAATGGATTTACTTTTCCATTACCCACTTGCCGTCGACAATCTGCAGCATCACCCGCGCGCGGCTGTCGAAGCCCAGGTGATCCGTGGTAGTCATCGTGTATACCCCATGGGTGCCGACAGCTTCCTTTACGCCTTCGAGCGCATCGCGCAACGCGGCGCGAAACTCCTTGGTTCCGGGCTGGCCTTTTTTCAGGGCTTCCGGAATCGCCCGCTGCAACAGCATGGCTGCGTCCCAGGCGTGCCCGCCAAAAGTCGAACGCGGGCCGAATTTGGCCTCGTACTTCCCGACATAGTCGGCCGCCACTTTCTTGATCGGGTTGGAATCGGGTAGTTGCTCGTAAACGAGCATCGGCCCCGAGGGCAGGAACGAACCATTGCCATCGGCACCCACGACCCGAAGAAAGTCGGCATTCGCCACGCCATGCGTCTGGTAAATCTTGCCCTTGTAGCCGCGCGCCTTGAGTTCCTTGTGCGGCGTCGCGGCGGGGGTTCCCGATGCCGCGATGAGCACCGCGTCGGCATTCGCCGCGATCAGCTTCAGCACCTGGCCGGTGACGCTGGCGTCGTTGCGGTTGTATTTCTCCTCGGCGACAATAGAGATGCCCGCTGCGCCCGCGGCCCGCTTCATTTCCGCCAGCCAGCCTTCGCCGTAGGCGTCATTGAAGCCCACGTAGCCCAGCGTTTTGACCCCGTTCGCCTTCATGTGCCCGACGATCGCGTCGGCCATTAGCGAATCGTTTTGCGGCGTCTTGAATATCCACTTGGTCCTGGGATTGGCCGGATCGATGATCCGCGCCGATGCGGCAAGCGAAATCATCGGGGTTTCAGCCTCAGCGGCGACGTCGACCATCGCCAGCGAATTCGGCGTGATGGTCGAGCCAAGGATGACGTCGACCTTGTCCTCCGCAATCAGTTTGCGGGTGTTGGTGACCGCCCTGGTCGTGTCCGATGCGTCGTCGAGGATGATCCAGTTGACTTTCTGGCCGGCGATGGTTGTCGGCAGCAATTCGAAAGTGTTCTTCTCCGGAATCCCCAGCGACGCGGCGGGGCCCGTGGTGGACAAGGTGACGCCGACGTTGATGTCGGCAAGCGCACTGGTGCTGCACGCCAGCACGGCGAACGCGGCAAGCAGTCTCACGGAATTCATGGTTGCATCTCCTGTAGCATCTTGATGTGAATGATTGTGGCACGGCGGAGCCGCCTGGTTGACCGGCAAGCCGCCCTCCTGCGGGTGCGCGTCCGGTGGATTGTGGCACTAACCGACCGGTCGGTCAATCGGCCGTTCCGGCGCTTCCGGAGGACGCACGGCTCCACAAAAAAGAAGCCCGGCTGCAGCCGGGCGGATCGCCCTCTTGCGTTATTTCTTCAGCGCGTTGCGTATCTCGCGCAGCAGCACGATATCCTCCGGCGGCGCGGCGGGCGCCGGCGGAGGCGCTTGCCGCTTGAGCTTGTTCATCTGTTTGACCATCAGAAAAATGATGAACGCCAGGATCGTGAAGTTGATCACGATAGTCAGGAAATTGCCCCACGCAAACACCGGCACGCCGGCTTTTTTCATCGCGTCCAGCGTCGATGCCGTGCCCGGCGGAACGCTGGCCAGTACGACGAACACGTTGGAAAAATCCGGTTTGCCGATGATCGCCGCGACGACAGGCATGATCAGGTCGCCGACCACCGAGTCGACGATCTTGCCGAATGCGCCGCCGA
>PLYG01000279.1 GCA_003153335.1 Betaproteobacteria bacterium
ATCCTTGAGGATGCTGCGCGCCGCGCGATAAAGCGTCTGGTTGTAGCGCCGCATGAGAAGACAGAACGCATCCTGGTCACCCGCGGCGATCCGCCGCGCGATCTCCACGTCGGGTAATCCCTTGTGCACTGATTCGAGTACTGCCGCACGCATGCTTGCTCCTTCATCGTGTTCGGGTAGTTTCGTGACATTAGATGACACCGGGGTTCAGCCCGTTCCCGTCGTGGCAAGAAATTCGTTGGCTGTTCGCAACTGACACCGAACTTGCGCCGTTGTGCCGCTCCGCAATTCATATCATACTGTGATACAGTTAAACCGATAATGGAGGCCGCATGACCATACCGGACGACGTCAGGCAGTGGCGAAAGGCCCGGCGCTCGGAGTTCCTTGCACGGCGCATCGGGGTTACAGCACCCCGGCGCCGCGAATGGGACGCGGCTATCACGCGCCTGCTGGTGGGAGGGTTCCCGCTGCTCCAGCAAATGACCGTGGGCTTTTACTGGCCATTCAAGAGCGAATTCGATCCACGCTTCGCAATCCACCAGTGGCGGGAGCATGGCGCGCGAGCGGCGCTGCCGCTGGTTGTGGAAAAGTGCGCACCGCTGCAGTTTCGCGAGTGGTGGCCCGGCGCGCCGATGACAACCGGGGTATACGACCTGCCTATCCCGGACGGGACCGCGGTAGTCGCACCTCAAGCCCTGCTGATCCCGCCGGTCGGGTTCGACGTACAGGGTTACCGCCTGGGCTACGGCGGCGGCTACTTCGACCGGACGCTTGCCGCGATGAGCCCGCAGCCCCTCAAGATCGGCGTGGCGTACGAATTGTCGAGAATGTCGACCATCCAGCCGCAACCGCATGATGTGCCCATGGATTTTATCGTGACGGAGGCCGGTGTTCATCACGTCGGTGCAGACGGGCTCACCCTCGTCGGCGGCCCGGCCCGCGCATCCGAACTCGCCGGCGCCATTGTGCGAAAGCGCGCGAATGAAGATCGACGCAGTTAGCCGCGGATAGAGAAAGACGCATGAAACAGGTGCCAGATGGCTTCACCCCGTTCGGCCCTCGAGGACCGTGACTGCGCCACTACAATACAATACGGCCAATGAAGCCGGACATATCGACGAACGCCGACCCGCTCGCCGCACACACCCCCATGATGCAGCAATACCTGCGCATCAAGGCAGAGCATCCCGATGTGCTGGTGTTCTACCGGATGGGAGATTTCTACGAACTGTTCTATAGCGACGCCGAGCGCGCGGCGCGGCTGCTCGATATCACGCTGACCGCGCGTGGACAATCCGGCGGCACGCCGATTCCGATGGCCGGCGTGCCGTTCCACGCGGTCGACCAGTATCTGGCGAAGCTGGTCAAGCTGGGCGAGACGGTCGCGATTTGCGAACAGATCGGCGCTGTGGCTACCGCCAAGGGGCCGGTCGAGCGCAAAGTCGTGCGCATCGTCACGCCGGGAACGCTGACGGATGCGGGCCTCCTCGATGCGCGGCAGGACAGTCTGCTGGTCGCGCTGGCGTCGGACGCGCGACAAACCGGCATCGCGACCCTCAACCTCGCCGCCGGGCGGATCACGCTGCTGCAAGTGGGTCACCCTCGCGTGGCAGCGGAACTGCAACGTCTGGCCCCCAGCGAAGTGCTGGTCGCCGACGATTTGCGTCAAAGCCTGGCGACGCAATCGTCCGTTCCGGTGCGCAGCCTGCCGCCCTGGCATTTCACGCAGGAACACGGCCTGCGTTCGCTGCAGAAGCAACTCGGCGTCCACGATCTCGGCGCCTTCGGCACCGACGATGTCCCGCTGGCGATCGCGGCGTGCGGCGCGCTCCTCGCCTACGCGGCAACCACGCAGCAGGCGCCGCTGACACATGTCAGGAATGTGCTCGTCGAGCGCAGCAGCGAATTGCTGCGCCTCGATCCGGCGACGCGCCGCAATCTTGAACTTACGGCGACGTTGCGGGGCGAATCATCGCCAACGTTATTGTCGCTGCTCGACACCTCGGTGACCGCCGGCGGCGCGCGGCTGTTGCGCGCATGGCTGGGCAATCCGCTGCGTGCGCAGGCGACCGTCCAGGCGCGGCAGGCGGCAGTAACCGAATTGCTGGATGGCCGCGAACTCGACATGTTGCGCACGCAGCTGCGCGGCATCGTCGATATCGAACGGATTGCCGCGCGCATCGCGCTCAGGACCGCGCGGCCGCGCGACCTGTCCGGGTTGCGCGATAGCCTCGCCCTGCTGCCGGCGCTTGCTGAGGCGATCAGCGGCTTCGAATCCCCGCTGTGGGTGGGCTCGCGCGCCGGTCTGACCTTGCCGCCGGCGCTGCACGCCCTCCTCGCCCGCGCGATCGCCGCCGAGCCCGCGACGGCATTGCGCGACGGTGGCGTTATCGCGACTGGCTACGACGCGGAGTTGGACGAGCTGCGGTCACTCCAGACCGATTCCGGCGCGTTCTTGCTCGCGATGGAAGAAAGGGAGCGGGCGCGCACCGGCATTGCGAATCTGAAGGTCGAGTTCAATCGCGTGCATGGTTTTTTTATCGAAGTGACCAACGCGCAGACCGCCAAGGTTCCGGACGACTACCGGCGGCGGCAGACAATGAAAAACGCCGAGCGGTACATTACGCCGGAGCTGAAGGCATTTGAAGACAAGGCTCTGTCCGCGCAGGAGCGCGCGCTCAACCGCGAGAAGGCGCTGTTCGATGCGCTGCTCGATGCCCTGGCCCCGGCCATCACGGATCTGCAGCGCGCGGCGGATGCGCTGGCGACCGTCGATGTGCTTGCCACGTTTGCGGAACGGGCACGCGCGCTCGACTGGCACTGCCCGGTGTTTTCCAATCTGCCCGGCATCGAAATCCGCGGCGGCCGCCATCCGGTGGTGGAAGAACAGGTCGAGCACTTTGTCGCCAACGACACCGAACTCAATCCGCAGGCGCGCCGGCTGGTCATCCTGACCGGTCCGAACATGGGCGGCA